>CAZTBA010000216.1:0-10685 GCA_964611725.1 uncultured bacterium | reverse complement strand
AGTTTGTAGGCATCCGCAACATCGTCAACGGTGGCATCGTGGTTAAGGTTTATGGTCTTCGAAACAGCATTATCGATGTATTTCTGGAACGCGGCCTGTATCCTTATATGCCATTCAGGTGAGATGTCGCGTGCAGTCACGAAAATTTTCTTTACTTCGTTCGGGATGTTCTCAACGTCCCTACAGCTCCCGTTTTCGGCCACCCTTTTCATGAGTTCCTCTGAATAGAACTTACATTTCTTAGAGACGTTTTCGAAGGTTGGGTTGACCTCGGTAAGCTTCGTGTTATCCATGACATTCCTGGTGTAGGCAAGGGCGAATATAGGTTCTATTCCGCTCGAACAGCCAGCTATTATGCTTATGCTCCCGGTCGGAGCTATGGTTGTTATAGCTGCGTTCCGAAGCTTCACGCCATCTCTATATATGCTCTTCCCAAAGTTCGGGAAGGGGCCCCTCTTTTCAGCAAGCTCTGCGGACATCGCCCTGCCTTCCTCGGAGATAAATTTCATGACCTTCTCAGCCATGGATCCGGCTTCTTTGGAGTTATAGGGTATTCCGAGCTCGATAAGCATATCGGCAAATCCCATAATCCCAAGACCTATCTTTCTGTTCCCTTTGGTCATCTCCTCTATCTGACGTAAGGGAAACTTGTTCACATCTATCACATTGTCGAGGAAATGGACCGATGATCTGATTATCCCTCGGAGTTTCTCGAAGTCTATCTCTCCGTCTTTTACCACCTTAGAAACGTTTATCGAACCGAGGTTGCAGCTTTCATGGGGAAGGAGGGGTTGCTCGCCGCAGGGGTTTGTCGATTCTATTTTACCTATCTCGGGAGTTGGATTTGACTCGTTTATCCTGTCTATGAAAACTACGCCTGGCTCGCCGTTCTTCCAGGCCTGGTAGACTATCCTATCGAATACCTCACGTGCCCTGATACGTTTGGCTGATTTTCCTGTCCTGGGGTTTATGAGATCGTAATCTTCATCTTTGTCAACAGATTTCATGAAACCATCAGTGACGGCGACCGATATGTTGAAATTATTGAGCTTGTCAGTCTGGTCCTTCGAGGCTATGAAGTCGAGAATATCCGGGTGATCGACCCTCAATATACCCATATTCGCGCCGCGCCTCCTGCCCCCCTGTTTCACCGTTTCAGTTGCTGCATCGAAGACAGTCATGAACGATATCGGACCGCTCGATATCCCTTTGGTCGACCTTACCACGTCTCCTTTCGGACGGAGCCTACTGAAGGAGAAACCTGTTCCCCCCCCGCTCTGGTGGATCAGGGCCGTATCCTTGACCGCTTCGAATATGCTCTTCATCGAATCCTCTATTGGAAGCACGAAACAGGCTGAGAGCTGTCCGAACTCCCTACCGGCATTCATAAGAGTCGGGGAATTCGGCATAAAATCGAGTTCAGCCATTATCCTGTAGAATTCCTCCTCGATCCCTTCGACATCTGCTTCCGGATCGTAGAGCTTATCCGCTGAGGCCACGGTCTTGGCGACACGGTGAAACATCTCCTCGGGAGTTTCAACCACATTACCGTCCTTATCTTTTTTGAGATAGCGCTTCTTAAGCACCTGGAGGGCATTCTCCGTTAGTTTGACTTTAACCTCTGCCATAATCCCTCCTGTTATCGGTTAGGTGTTAGTTGGGCCTTAGTAATTAAGGGTTCGATTCTAACAATATCTGGTGCACAGGACAAAATAAAATACTATATGTTGTGTGTCAAGGGGAATTTCAAAAAAATTTTCTCACCGGGTTTTTCTCGACCTCACAAGCGCTTCTGTCCCTATCTTCTGAGGAGAACTGCAAAAAATGAGGTGGAATTTGGTCCTCCAAAAAGACCTTGACAAAGTTTATCCTTATGAGGTATTTTTGAAGCAATTCCGGCTTTATATATCTGAAGATTCCGAGGATTATAGAGGAGAAACTTGATGGCTAAGAAAAGCCTTTCGGTCGAATCCCAGGGCCTGATAAAGAGAGCCGGGATAATATTTCTCCTTGCTGGGCTTATTCCTCTCCTTGTGGTGATTTATATCCTGTTCTCGATCGGGGGTTATGAGGTCACACGTACGCAGTTCATAGTACTTATTGTACTTGCACTTGCGCTTTCGCTTTTAGGATATAGGCTACTTATGAGGTTGATAGATTCGGTTCTGAGCCTAAGATCTGCTGTAGACAGTTTGATTGATAAAGATCAGGATTTCGAGTTAGCGCGCAACACCAATGGCGAGGAGGATGAGGTGACAGAGATAAAAGGGAACATAGATCAGATCTCTGATTTCCTCCTTAAGAAAATGGAGGAGTCGAACCTTTACAGAAAACAGATGGATAATCTCGACAGAGAGATAGAGTCGAGGATGAAGAACTTCATATCGCTAATAAAGCTCGGGAACGAACTCGGCCAGATGCACAGCTTAGCGAAGATATCCGCCGAAGTTCTCTCCAGACTCAGCAAGGAGGTCAATGTCAGCAAAGGAGTTATATTATCGCTGGGGCCAGAAGGCTGGAACAGTCTCGGAGAGGTAGGGTGCTCCGGGGAGAAACTCCTTTCAAGGCTTTCCCCGGAGAGCTTCATTGCCCTGAGTGACCTCTGGACCTTGAAGGATATGGTAGTGCTAAATGAGGTGGATATAAAGGACAAGAGGCTCGAAAAGATCGCCAGTGCGATGGAAGTCAGGAACCTTATGATCGTCCCCATTGTCGGGGACGGGGGAGGAAATTTCTCCGACGTAATGATCGTTGGAAACGAGATTGAGAATAGAAACTATACACCTGCTGATGCGGAGCTTATAGGTCTGTTTGCTGATCAAGCCTCTGTGGCCCTTGAGAATACAAGGCTCTACCTGAGGATCACTCAGCTCGCGATAACGGATGGCCTTACGGGTCTCAATAACTACAGGCATTTCCGGGAGATGCTGGAGTTTGAGCTCTACAGAGCGGAGAGGTATAAGCGAAATCTATCGCTGGTGATGATAGATGTCGATAACTTCAAAATAATAAATGACACCTATGGCCACCCTGTGGGGGATCTGGTGCTAAAAGCGCTCGCTAAGATATTCATCTCGAATACCAGGAAGGTGGATATAGTGTCGAGGTACGGGGGTGAGGAATTCGTGATTATATACCCCGAACTCGATATGCGCGGCAAGGAGTTCGTGGCTGAGAGGTTAAGGATAAAGGTGGATAACTTCGACTTCTCGAGAGCAGCAGGTTTTCCGATTGGCAAAGTGACCGTAAGCATAGGTTACGCCGTGTTCCCTTCCGACGGGACGACAGTCGATGATCTCTGTCTCAACTCCGATAAGGCCCTATACAGAGCAAAGAGAATGGGAAAGAACAAGGTGTGCTACGTGAGATAGCCGGACAGAAGCTGTGTTTCATGCTCGGTGCGTATGGTGGATTCCCTGTCAAATTTCTACACAAGCGTAAATCATAAATTACGCACTTTGTCGCTCTCCAGAGAGTCGCTTCATTAACCTTATATGATATCGAAATAAAAAACCGTAATCAAGAATTACTTGAAACATAATTCTGGAAGAATTTGTCTCCTTTACTTTTGGAGGTTTGACAATTATATTATGAGCATATGATAAGTTTTTTGGGAACGGGTGCGGATAGATAAGGAGCAGGAGGGTTATGGTTTTTATAGGTGTCGATGTAGGCTCGGTTAGCGTTAAGGTAGCTGCAGTCGCTGATGCTGAGGACAGGCCGGACTTCGAGAGGATATGTTCCGAAAGCGACCTATTTTTCTCGGTGAAATCAGTAGATTCCCCTGGATTCCTGGGCGACAGGCCGGTATTGATCTCAAGATATGCCAGGACAATGGGGGAACCTACCCAGGTAGTCTACCGCTTTTTGAAGTCTGTTAACAGCTTTCTGGCGCCTGAGAAGATCGGTGGTATCAGGGTCACCGGTACCGGAGGAAAACTTGTATCAGAGCTTCTGGGTGTCGAATGCGAAAACGAGTTCAGGGCTGTAGCCGAAGGTGTTGGGACACTCTATCCTGACGTCAGAACTATCTTCGAAATGGGAGGCGATAATTCCAAATACATACGTATAGAAATGGACAGAAATTCCGGCATAGTTGGTATATCTGATTACGAGAAGAACGGTGACTGTGCCGCCGGTACGGGATCCTTTATGGATCAACAGGCCTCAAGGCTCAAATACAACGTGGAAGAGGTCGGCGAAATAGTCCGCAAGGCCGGTAGGGCAGCCACGATAGCCGGCCGCTGCTCGGTATTCGCAAAAACTGACATGATTCACGCACAGCAGAAGGGCTATCAACCTCCCGAGATACTCAAGGGGTTGTGTGAAGCTGTTATAAGGAATTTCAAGGGTGGGATAACGAAAAGCAAGGAGATTGTCCCGAAGGTTGCCTTCATAGGTGGGGTTGCCGCTAACGCCGGGGCTGTTCAGGCGATGAGGTCGATATTCGAGCTCTCGGAGGATGAATTGTTTGTACCCGAGTATTTCCTCTGGCTTGGCGCCATAGGGGCTGCCCTTATAGAGTCCCGAGCTGAAGAGAAATCAGGGTTCAGAGGCCTTAACGATATAAAGAACTATTATGAGCTAGGCATGGAAAGTTTCCCCAAGGTTAAGCCACTATCTATGGATAGGGTTACCCTGCTCAGGGATAGGGTGAGGCCCTACTCATTTGGGAGCAAGGCAGGCAAAGTCGACGCCTACCTCGGTATAGACGTAGGCTCAGTGAGCACAAACCTATCGGTTATCGACGAGAACGGCGATCTGATAAAGGAGATATACACGATGACCGAAGGGAGGCCGGTCGAGGTGGTCAAGAAGGGCCTCGAGGAAATAGAGAGGGATATAGGGGATAAGGTAGTAATAAAAGGTGTGGGCACCACCGGTTCCGGAAGAGAGCTCATAGGAGAGCTTGTGGGTGCAGATACGGTTAACGATGAGATCACAGCTCATAAGACAGGCGCAACCTTCATAGCAGATAAGCTCCTGGATAGCCTCCCTGTCGATACCGTATTCGAGATAGGTGGTCAGGATTCCAAGTTTATAAGTATAGAGAACGACATAGTTGTCGATTTCACCATGAACGAGGCCTGCGCTGCCGGGACCGGATCGTTTTTGGAGGAGCAGGCTGAGAAACTTGGGATAAACATAAGGGGCGAGTTCGCAAAGCTGGCGCTTAGTTCGAAATCTCCCCTGAGGCTTGGCGAGCGGTGCACCGTTTTTATGGAGAAGGATGTAAACTCCTATTACCAGAGGGGGGCAAGGAAAGAGGATATAGTCGCTGGGCTTGCTTATTCGATAGTCTATAACTACCTGAACAGGGTTGTGAGGGGTAGAAAGATAGGGGATGTGATATTTTTCCAGGGCGGCACCGCGTATAATGATGCTGTCGCTGCGGCATTTTCGGAGGTCCTTGGGAAGAGGATAGTCGTCCCACCCCACAACGGCGTACTTGGCGCGATAGGGGCCGCCCTTCTGGCCGAGGAGAAGATGGCGATCCTGGACAATCCCTCAAGGTTCAGAGGTTTCGATCTCAATAAGGTACACTATTCCGTGAGGGAATTCACCTGCAAAGGGTGCTCAAATGCCTGTGACATAAAGGAGTTCAACATAGAGGGTGAGAAAAGCTATTGGGGAGACAAATGCTCTGAGCGCTATAGAAAGAGGGCCAAAACGGACAAAAAGCCAGTTATACCGGATCTTATGTCCAAGCGGGAAGAGCTTTTGCTGGAGGGGCACAAAAAGGTATCCGGCAAAGGACCAAGAGTCGGGATACCGAGGAGCATGTATTTCTACGACCGTTTCCCCTTCTGGAATGCCTATTTTAAGGAGATAGGCTGTGATGTGGTTCTTTCTGACTCCACAAGTAAGAGCATAGTCAACTATGGTATCGAATCTGTCGTTGCAGAGCCTTGCTTTCCTATACAGGTGGCTCACGGTCACGTAAGGGACCTCATCGATAAGGGTGTCGATTACATATTCCAGCCGAACGTAATAGATTCGGAAGCCGATATTCCCGAGCTCAACTCGTTCCTCTGCCCATGGGGCCAGACGCTTCCCTTTGTTATAATCAAAGCCCCTGCCTTTGAAAGGTACGAGGACAGGATATTGAAACCTACTATCCACTTCAGGGATGGTCTGGAAGGTGTGAAGAAGGAACTCAGACCGATGGCGAAGCTTCTTGGTGTCTCGGCACGTTTGAGCGACAGGGCATTGGCTGCCGCCTACGAGAGCCTCAGAAGGTTCCAGTGGAAGCTTGAAGAACTTGGGAGAGAGGCTATGAGAACCCTTGACGAGGAGGGGGAGACGGCGGTTATCCTTATCGGAAGGCCATACAATTTTGGGGACAAAGGAGTCAACTTAGACGTGGCTGGCAAACTCCGCAAGTACTATGGTATCAATGTGATTCCCATGGACTGTCTCCCGATAAAGGGGATAGATATAAGGGATGTGAACGGGAATATGTACTGGAGCTATGGTATAAAGATACTCCAGGCATCTAAATTTGTGGCGAAACACCCCAACCTGCATATAATCTATATAACCAATTTCAAATGTGGTCCTGATTCATATATAAAGCATTTTGTAACTAAGGCTTCTGAAAAGCCATATCTTACTCTACAGTTCGACAGCCATTCCAATGATGCTGGGATGATGACAAGGTGTGAGGCTTACCTGGATAGCAAGGGGTTCTTGAGATGGTGGAAAAGGGAGGAAACAGCAGCCTAAACGGAAGGAAACTCTATATCTTCCAGATGACCGGTGGTGCGAGGGCGCTTGCCGCGGTTTTCAGGTCAATCGGCGGCGAGGCGACGATAACGCCCGCTTCGGACGAGATGACGCTGACTCTGGGGGCTAAATATATATCGGGGGACGAGTGCTATCCTGAGAAGGTGACAATCGGTGATTTTCTGAAAGTTGTGGAAGACGAGAACTTCGTTTCTGAGAATGCGGCTTTCTTTATGCCAACAGCCGGAGGACCCTGCCGCTTCGGACAGTATGCGACTCTCCTGAGAAAGGTACTTGACGACCTTGGCTATGATGACATTCCGGTTATTTCCCCTACAAGCTCCAACAGCTACGAAGAGGTCGGGGGTTCTTTCGAGTTTTTGAGGACGGCCTGGAGGGCGCTCGTCAGCTCGGATATATTGCTCAAGGTGCTCCTCAAAACCAGACCGTATGAACTTGAGAAGGGGCAGACCGATGAGGTCTACGATGAATCGCTGAAAGACCTCTGCAGGTACCTCGAGGATGGGAAGCTTAAGGAAGGAGATAAACTCAAGGAGCTTGTGGGTTCCCTTACGAGGTCAAGGGACAGGTTCAGGGCGATACCTGCAGATTATACAAAGGATAAACCATTTATAGGTGTAGTAGGAGAGATATTCTGCAGGCTGAACGATTTCAGCAACAACTACCTTGTGAGGAAAATAGAGGAGTACGGCGGGGAGTGCTGGTTGTCGGATGTCAGCGAGTGGATATGGTATACGAACAACGAGCAGTTCATAAGGCTCAGAAGAGCTGGCAAGAGGTTCTCCTTGGATATGCTCAAGGCGAAGATCAAAAACTTCGTACAGAGAAGGGATGAGCACAAGCTTATGAAGCCCTTTCACGAGGATTTTATAGGCTATGAGGAACCCGGGACGAAAGAGGTTTTGGAAAGCGGAGAACCCTACCTTCCATACTACGGATCCCTTGGAGAAATGGCTTTGAGCGTCGGGAAGGCCGTCTGCCTCTACAGCCGCGGGTCCGACGGTATAGTTGATATAAGTCCGTTTACCTGTATGAACGGTACTGTCTCAGAAGCGGTCTATCCTGCACTGAGTAAGGATTGCGACGGGATTCCGGTAAGGGTCTTCTACTTTGACGAGAACCAGTCGGACCTCGACAGGGATGTGGGGATATTTATAGAGCTTACCAAGAACTACAAAAGGAAGAAGAGAACTGAGAGGTTATATCCCCCTTATTTCGGAAAGTAAGGTCAAAAATCTAAAATTCTGAGAGGTCTAAAAAAATTCCCTGGTGTGATATAGATCACTTAATTTTACTCGTCTTTTACCGAGTTTAGATAAGCGCTTTAGACCTGTGAAACTTTGGCACAGGGATTTGGTATCGCGAGTTTCTCTGAAATCTATTGATATATTTATCGATTTTATTTATGTTATTGATGAAAATTCCCTTGACAGAAGGACAATTATTTGTTATTTGTATTATTAAGCTATTCACTTAAGTATAGATCTTAAATTCTGAAAAATATTGATTTCGGGTTTCCTCAAATTAAGGGGGGAAATATGCAGAGAGCTATAACGTTTTTTGCGCTTCTATCGCTTATGGGTATTTTGGGGTTTGTTCCCGAAGCACTTGCGGAAGAGGTGGCAACAGTTGAAGCAATAACAGACGGGCCTGTGGGTAACGGGGACTGGGTGAAGGTTGTAGGAAGCGGGTTTGCGCCGAACGATGTCATCAAGGGCGTACTTCTGACAAAGTTAAACGATAAGAACTCTATTCCGGAGGATACCTTCCTAAAGGAATTTTCATTTCAGGTTGACGCTAATGGGAGGCTTTCTGGGACAGTACGAATAGAGGGATTAGATGATCGAGACAGCGAGGCGGATGTCTTGCTTTCTGCGGAGCGATCTAACGTACGGTCGAGCAAGCGATTTGCTGTCGTTGGGGACATTGCAGAACCTCTTGGAAAAGCGGCAAAGATCCTGGAGGCTGGGACGGTGTCTATCGACGATGATAATACTTATGGGTCCTCCGGTGACAGCGATGGATTGGCAGACCTTGATGAGGATATTGATGTTTACGGTACTGGTTGGACTGGCAGCCTTCAGCTCATATATGTACGAGAATATAGCGATATGAGTGGAACTACATATATACAGCAAACCTCACGGGGGACAGGCAATGCTTCGATTTCTGGAGGGACGCTTTCAGGCTGGTTTGATAACATCTCTTCCTATTCCTCCAGCCCTGCAACTTTATCAATAAGAGCGAGAGTATACAATGATGAATTAGATTATGCCCTCTCAAATGCAATGCCGGTGCCTGAGACCGATCCGCCCGATTATACAGCGGCTGAGACGAAGACGCCGACAACTATTCAGGTCACCTTCAATGAGGCGGTTACTTCACCTTCAAACAATGCTGACGCGATAGATAACTGGATAGTGACCCCTTCCGTGTCCACAGTTTCTCCGCTTGGCACCTCTTCTACTACGTTCACCCTAACTCTGAGTTCCAGTTTCAATAGGGGAGCCACTCCAGATGTTGACTTTACAGGTGCCACCGGTGAGTACTATGATGCCCAGGGGAACGATGCTGGCTCGGAAAGCGGCATTACTACAACTGACGGTTGCCCGCCGGCAACGCCTACGTTGACCCTTCCTGTGAATTCTACCGTAATGGTCGGGGCCAGCGTTGCCTGGACAGCGACAGCGGACAATAACACTACCGATACTTCTATAGATGGGGTTCGGCTGCAGGGAAGTGATAATGGAACCGATTGGTCGAATTGCGGTGCTGCTGATACCGATTGTTCTGACACGAACTATGGTGAGACTTATACTTTCGGAACAAAGTATAAATATTACCGAGCACAGGCTTATGATGGTTCGTTGGTGGCAAACTCGGCGTCCACGAGTGATTTAACCGACCCGTACAGGATTGAGATCACAAGTTTTGAGACCCCGGTAGATGCGGGCGAAACAGCCGCCTTTACGATTACAATACAGGATAACTATGCGCAGTCAAAAACCTTTGTTTACGCTACGACCTACAATCTGACAACGAATCAACCCAGCACAGGGAGCTTTGAGGATGCAGATACGGGTGGGAGTCCGATCACTCAGGTCGATATTAGCGGGGGTAGTTCCACAGCCAATTTCTGGTACGTGGATACCAACGCGGGCTCATCACCAACTGTAACTGTGACGCAGACGACCGCTGGCCCCCAATTGGATGACAAAACGGACAGCCAACAGATTACAATTAACGCATCATCAGCTGTGTATCTTAGCGTTGATACCGCAAACAACGAGAACGAGACAGCCGGAACGGCGTTTAATATTACCGTCACGGCGCTCCAGAGTGATGGTTCGGCAACAGCCACAGATTATGTGGGAACGAAGAGTTTGACGTGGACGACGGACGCAACCGCTTCCCCAGATGGAACGAGTCCATCCATACCGGCCGATGGAAACCGGACGTTCACCGCCGGGGTTTTGACGATCACCAACGGAGGGACACTCTATAATTCGGGAGAAGGAACGCGCTATATTCGTGTGAGTGACGGAACCCTTAATTCGAATAACGCTTACTCTGATGGACAGACGATTAGTATTGCTGATGGCACCGCAACTGAAATAAGGCTTAAAAGTGCTGCTGAAACCACTGACGGGAATTATGACAATAATAACTATGGTTCGGCTACCTTCCAGGGGCCAACCCAGGCAGATCCTGATGCATCAACACATATTTATGCAGTTACTTATGATAATTATGGTAATCTCATAACGCCTGCAGAAACAGGCCTTTGGGGTAAAACCGGCGGTTTAACTGGTGACAATTCGTCTATTATTCCAACTGGATTGCAATCGGATGTAACAGTTACATTTGTATCTGGAACTAACGCAGGTACCACTTACTCTGGCACAATTACCTTTATTTCTGCTGGTACAAGCGGCGGA
>CAZTBA010000215.1:0-10689 GCA_964611725.1 uncultured bacterium | reverse complement strand
GATATATCCCTTTCCTCAACCCAGAATTTCTGTCCCATATAGAGAAAGGCTCTCCCTATAGCTATACCGGGAGAAGCAGATATGCCTGTTATCCTGATCTCCTCTTTCATGACAGAAACCTACTCCTGTCCAAATTTGCTCTTCACCAGATTCACAAGCTTCTCGACTGCCTCCTTCTCATCCTCACCCTCAGCCCTTATCACGATCTCGCTCCCCAGCTCGGCAGCTAACATCATGACAGCCATTATGCTTTTAGCATTTACTTCCATATCATCCTTCAGAATCATTATCCCGGATTTGAACCTCGAGGCCTCCTGAACCAGTACAGCGGCCGGACGTGCATGCAGTCCATGCTTGTTTTCTATCGTAACCTTTCTCTCTATCATGCTCTCCTCGCCACATTTCCATCATCCTCAAAACAGTCCGATAGCTATGCCCACAGCTATGAAGAGGGACATAGTAACGTGGAGTGGGAATTTTCTGTTGACAAGGAACAGTCCCAATATTATCGAGACAAAGAGGACCAAGATCTCGGTAAGTCCCAGCTCTGCAGACTCGAAGAAACGGTAAGACACCACAAATCCGGCCATGAAAAGCACAGCCCTGCTGAGAACCTTTATGAGGCTTCGATAGATCGGGCTGGATATCTCGCCCACAACCCCGAATCCGAGGCTGTAACCTCTGAAGATTCCACGGTATCTTATATAGAGGTGAGGCAGGTTGAACGACACAAGCAGAACCAGGGCACCCCACCCCGACCATAGGAAGGAACATATGACCCCAAGCGCTGCGGCCGCGGGTCTCAGAGCTCCCCAGAAAAGCTGATCGCCCAGCCCACCGAGTGGGCCACACAGCGCGGATTTCATCCTCTCTATCCTCTCCGGGTCCGGTTCCCCTGCGGAGAGACGTTCCTCCTCAAGTCGCGCTATTGAGCCAAGGGCAAGCACGGAGAGGAAAGGGCTCGTGTTAAAGAAACCCAGATGTCTTTCAAGGAAACCAGACTTCTCCCTATCCCCGGGATTAAGGGAATCAATTACAGGTATCAGGGAAAAGGCAAATCCGAGGTTCATCATACCCCTGTAGTTCCAGGAAGACTGTATGAAGAAAGATCTCCAAAGAACCTTCAAAAGGTCAGATCTCCTCAACCTCGCCATAGTAATCCTCAGAATGCTAATCGGAACAGGGTTCCGAATATAAGCCCGGCAGCCAAATATATGATCCTTCCCTTAAGGGGTGGTACCCTCGCTATCAATGTTGCACAACCGAGACCGGAGACCATAATGATGGCCGCGTAGCCATCTTTGTTCCCAACCCAGCGAAGCAAGCCGAATCCGGACAGAAGTGACAGAAGGACAATCCCTACAGAAACGCCAAGAAATGAAACCGAAAAACCACGGACATACGAAAACGCTATCCCAAGGAGGTGTGAAAGCGAAACCCCCCTGGCGTTCCCCTTTTTGGCATATCCCTCCGCCATAGCCACAAGGTTGGAGTTCAGCCTCCTGATCGCCACAGTAGTATAAGTCCCAAGCATTCCGACAGGTATGCTATAGAGGAGAGCAAGGGTGACGGACCAGGTTGGATTTAGCCCAAAATAATCGTTGCAGAAACAGGCGATCGATGCCCCTACCACTGAGGAGATGGACGAATCGAATAGGATATTCCCTCCGATAGGGACCTCAAATATCCACACAAGTTCCGCCAAAGCACCGAAGGTTATTCCGACCTCGATATCTCCTAAGAGGTAACCGATAATCGTCGAGCAGACCAACGGCCTTGAAAGCATGATCTGGAAGGCAGCTGTTGTATCCGTGGCTACAACGCCCCCGATCAGGGCGATAGAAATCAGATCAATCAGATCAATGGAAGCGAACATTCTTCTACCACCTGAAAGGTGTTTAAAACAGACATAGATGATCTTTCAGACTTGACATGCCCCGATCTCAAGCTTCCTTTATGGCCTCAAAGTTAGCTTCCAGCTTTTCCAGTCTGAGAGAGTATTCCTCCCTCTTGCTCCTCTCTCTGTCAACTACCTCTGCTGGAGCCCTCCTAAGGAAACTCTCGTTCCTGAGCTTAGCATCGGTCGCAGCGATCTGTCCTGACAGACGCTCTATCTCCTTGGTCAACTTCGCCTTTTCGGCCTCAAGATCTATTATTCCCTCAAGGGGTACAAAGATTTCAACATTTCTGACGACAGCCGCGGTCGAGGTGCGGGGCCTCTCAAGATTCAATCTGGCAGAGACTTCTTCAGCCCTCGTCATATCCACTATATAGGGGATGTTCTCGCCGATGATGTCGAGGAAGTTTTCCTTTGATGGCTTCAAAAATACCCTGATCTTCTTGTCCGGTGGGATGCCCATTTCGCTGCGTATATTGCGCACAGCCCCGATTACACCCTGCAAGATCTCCATATCTCTCTCAGCAGTCGGATCTATCATACCGGGGTCGACAACAGGCCATAGGGAAATCATTACGCTCTTTTTATCGCCGTTTCCCGTATCCCCAATCTGGACAGCCTTTATCAGCCTCTGCCATATCTCCTCAGTTATAAATGGCATAAACGGATGCAGAAGTCTCATCGATTTATCGAGCACAAAGGCCGCTATTTTCTGGGCTTCTTCCCTGGCAGACGGATCGGTTTCGGACCTGTAAAGCCTCGGTTTTATGAGCTCCAGATACCAGTCACAGTAATCATGCCATATAAAATCGTAAATACACAAGGCTGCATCGTTAAATCTATATCTACCGAGAAAATCGTCAACAGATGATATAGTTTTCTGCAGGCGGCTGAGTATCCATCTGTCGGCAAGTTCCAGTTCACCGCTGAAATCGATGTTTTCCGACTTGAAATTATTGAGGTTTGAGATCACAAACCGCGCTGCATTCCAGATTTTGTTGGCGAAATTCTTGCCGACCTCGAACGTCTTGTTGTCGACATATATGTCCTGGGTCATAGTAACGAGTATGCTGAAGCGCAGGGAATCCGCACCGTGATTTTTTATTATATCGAGCGGATCTATGGTATTTCCGAGCGATTTGCTCATCTTGCGACCCTGTTTATCACGGACGGTTCCATGAAGGTATATATCGGAGAAAGGTTCATCGCCCATAAACTCGAACCCTGCCATAACCATCCTCGCCACCCAGAAGAAGATGATCTCAGGTGCCGTGCTGAGGGTATCAGTCGGATAGAAATACTCCAGAGCCTCATTTTTTTCCGGCCACCCAAAGGTAGAAAACGGCCAGAGCCACGAAGAGAACCAGGTGTCAAGCACATCCTCATCCTGTACAACCTCTTCAGAGCTACAGGCAGGGCACACACTCGGAGTGCTTCTGGAAACGATCTCCTTTCCGCAATCCTGACAGTACCAGACCGGGATTCTGTGACCCCACCATATCTGGCGTGATATGCACCAATCCCTTATGTTCTCAAGCCAATTGAGGTAAACCTTCGCCCAGCGCTCCGGATAGAATCTGGTTCTGCCATCTTTAGCCGCCCTGATTGCCGGCTCCGCCAGAGGCTTCATCTTAACAAACCACTGGTTGGAGAGATAAGGCTCAACTACGGTATTGCACCTGTAGCACCTCCCGACGGAATGCGCATGGTCCTCCACCTTCTCTAAGAACATCCCTTTCTCAAGGTCTTCAATGACCATCTCACGGCACTTAAAGCGGTCCATCCCGGCGTACTTGGCCCCGGCTTCATCGCTCATCGTGCCATCCTCGTTCATTATACATACGGCGGGGAGTTTATGGCGCATAGAGATCTCAAAATCGTTCGGATCGTGTGCCGGGGTGACCTTCACAGCGCCGGTTCCAAACCCGGGATCAACGGAATTATCCTCTATAACGGGTATTTCCCGTCCGACAAGCGGAAGCACAAGTGTCTTTCCGACAGCGTCTACGTAACGCTCATCGGAAGGATTGACCGCAACGGCGGTATCCCCGAGCATCGTCTCGGGCCTCGTGGTGGCCACAGTTATATGTCCATTCCCGTCAACGAAAGGATATCTTATATACCAGAGGTGTCCCTGGGTCTCATCATGCTCGGCTTCCTCATCCGAAAGGGCGGTACCACAGCGCGGGCACCAGTTGATTATATATTTACCTCTGTATATGAGACCCTTCTCATAAAGGCTCACGAATGCCTCGACAACAGCCTTAGAAAGCCCTTCGTCCATCGTGAACCGGGTTTTCCCCCAGTCGCACGAACAGCCAAGCTTCTTAAGCTGGGTTATTATGGCTCCCCTGTGATCTCTGACCCATTGCCAGACCTCCTCAAGGAATTCTTCCCTTCCCAGGTCCCACCTCGTTTTTCCCTCCCTGGCAAGCTTCCGCTCGACGACATTCTGGGTCGCTATACCGGCATGGTCCGTCCCGGGCATCCATTCTGCCTCGTATCCCTGCATCCTCTTCCATCTTATTACTACATCCTGTATAGTGTTGTTAAGTCCATGGCCGAGGTGGAGCACGTCGGTTACGTTAGGCGGCGGGATAACTATGGTATACGGCTTCTTATTGGGCCTTGGGACAGCATTGAAAAGGCCGTTCTCCTCCCAGTAACCATACCATCTCTCCTCAACGCTGTGTGGATCATAGCTCTTATCCATGTCGTTAGCCCCTGACATCTGAACCTCCGCTTTATCTATGAATTTGGGTTCAGAAAATAACATAATAGGCGATCACTGTCAACAAAAAACCCACTGCCAACGGGGATAACCGACAGTGGGCTTCATCCCATCAGATATCAAAACTCACCTTATAGGTTCCCTTCATAAGGTGTTGATTCTAACTCAGGTAGACACGTTTTCCGGTCCTGCCGGCCTCGTATACGGAAGTCACTATCTGGACGGCATGTCTTGCGTTCTGGATGTTGATGATAGGATCACGGTCCTTCCATATAGCCTCGACCACATCCTCGACTATGCCGACGTGTCCCGCAGAACCAACAGCCATGGGATCGGAGGCGGTCGTTTCCCCGTTTCTTTTCTCTTTGGGACCGTACAGGCTCAGCATCTCCTGTTCCTCTTTGCCATCCTCATCTCCCTCGACCTTCCATGCGGAGAGGTGGCCCTCTTCCTTCACTATCGTCCCTTTCTCACCGTATATCACGATCATCTGGGGAAGCCCGGGATAGGCGCAGGTCGTAGTGGCAAGAACTCCTATGGCCCCGCATTCGAATTCAAGTGTCGCGACCGTCTGATCCTCGGCTTCGATCTTGTGGCCGAAAACACCGAAGCTCCCGGTCACGGACTTGACGGGTCCGACGAGCCATTGTATAAGATCGACAGTATGAACCCCCTGATTCATAAGGGACCCACCACCGTCCATGGACCACGTACCTTTCCACTCCCCGTGGGCACCCTCGTAATAGCTCTGTGCCCGCCACCAGGGCAACAACGCATGTGCACCTACGATCTTCCCGAAACGCCCGTCCTCGATCGCCTTCCTTATCCTCTTGTGCATCGGGACGGTCCTCGACTGGAATATGGCTCCGAGCTTGAGATGTGGCTTCTTCTTTGCAGCCTCGATGAGCTTGTCAACCTTCTCAACGGATACGTCCACAGGTTTTTCCACAATTATATGTTTGTCAACATCCAAAGCTTGAAGGGCCATATCGACGTGCATCCCGCTCGGGGTGCAGACATTGACAACCTCGACTTCGGGATCCTTAAGCATATCCTCATACTTCTCATAGCCCTTGACGTTAAATTCATCAACGACCTTATTGAGCCTTTCCAGATCTATGTCACACACCGCCACTAACTTCGCGCCTTCGGCCTGGATTATAGCTTTACAGTGATGTTGGCCCATCCCGAGTCCAACCACCCCAAATCCTATCTCACGCCTTTCCATTACAACCCTCCTCTCCGATTTCAAGATAAATCATAAACAACCTTATGATTACATCCCATTGTGGAAACTGAACTTGACGCGGCATAGTATAACACAGAATTGGGGAAAAATCAACAGGGAAATGGAGTCCAGATTCTGCTCAGTTCTACGGAAGGTCAAAAATAAAAGGTTAGAAATGCGTGTTGGGCTGCTGCACTAAGTCCTTAATTTATCTGGGAATCGAGCTTGAGAAAGCTGATGCGATGGAAACAAAACAAGGCTCCGGTTTAAAAGTGATCTCCAGGTGGTGTTAGAGATCTAACCGGAGCCTGTAAGCTAGGGTCTAAAGCTCGCCAGCTAATATAACAAACGCATCTAAGGAAGTCAATAGGGAAATCAGGAAAAAATTCGAAAATTTTTGGGTATTTCCCTTCACTATATCGAAGAGATGGAGATCTTCCCACGAGAAGAAATTTCACGAAAGTCGAATGGGAAGCGATACCTACAGCCTTCGGAAAAGGAGAATATGGCTAAAAGCCCTCGAACATCGGTTTCTCTTCCCCGGTGAACCAATCTAATGGATGCTCGAGGTACTCGACCGTTTCACTGAGGATCCTGTAGTGCCAGTTTTCCTGCACTGTGAGGAAGGAATAAAAACTCTTTTCATCAGCATCTGTGGCCTTATCCAGGAGATCCTTATAGTAATCGTAGGTGTCCTTTTCGAGGGCAATTCCTCTCTTGTAGGCATTAACAGCATCAGAATCGACCTTCGTTACCTTCCCGAGTTTCTTAGCTGCTTCTTTGAAGACAGTTTTGACCTCCTCTTTCAGGTTTTTCCTGCTATCGACGAGTTCTTTGACAGAGGGCCACTTCCCGGAACTGCTCAAACTCTCAACATGTTTTTTTATTATATCTATGTGTTTCAATTCTTCCTGAGCAAGGGAACTGAAAACGCCCTTTACTACATCGGATTGAGATTTGGATGCCTCCACATTGTAGAAGTCGTATCCGTCCTCCTCCATTTTCAGCGCTATGTTAAGCGGTCCAACAAATTTCCGGATCTTTTCCTCCATAATTTCCTCCCTCCGTTTAATCTCTGGATATCCCCGATTACACTTCCGTATCACATCGAGATTAATTTTATGATATTGTAAATTTACTCCTTATGATCTCTTATGTCAAATGAACTTTACATAAAACCCGTCAGTTGAGGAAAGGCTCAAGGGCTTTCGCCGTCTTTCCCTCTCTGATTTTCTTGAGGGCCTTATTTTTAAGTTGTCTTATACGCTCCTTGGTTATGCCGTATTTCCGTCCGATCTCGGACAAGCTCTTCGGCTCCTCTCCGCCGATTCCGAAGTGGAGGGCAAGTATATCCGCCTGTCTCGGATCGAGATCTCCAAGGGATTTCTCTATAAGATTCCTCAATTCATTCGAGATGAAAACCTCATCAATGGGCGGATCATCATCCATAATAATATCGGAGAGGCTAAAGCCACCATCTTTCGAAATCGACTTCTCGAGTGAAAGGTTCTTTTTCGCCAGGCTGATGGTCTTCTCCGTCCTCTTCCGAGAGATCCCGGATTCAGATAATATCTCCTCATAGGTCGGTTCCCTGCCAAGTTTCTGTGAAAGGGCATCCCTTTCCCTTCCGAGCCTCTGGAGGTCATCCACATGATTTATGGGAGGGGTTACGATCCTTGATTTTTTGGAGAGAGCCAGGAGTATAGATTGCCTTATCCACCACACGGCGTATGATATGAACCTGTATCCCTTTGTCTCATCGAAGCGTTTCGCAGCCTCTATGAGCCCAAGGTTCCCTTCGCTTATGAGATCGGCGAATGGGAGCCCCTTGCTCCTGTACCTCTTGGCAACACTTATAACGAAACGGAGGTTACTGTTCACAAGGCTTTCCAGAGCCTCATCATCGCCTTTCCTTATCCTGCGGCATAGCTCAGCTTCTTCCTCTCTTGAAAGGACCGCATACCCCTTGAGGCTCTTGAAATATGGCTCGAGATCTATATCTTCAACAACCATCTTGTCTATCATCTCAATCACCTTCCCTACCTTGACGTTAAGGTTATAATAGGAAGACGAATTTACCTAAGCATTAGTTCCGTAAAAATGGGAAGACCATTGTCTGAAAAGAAAACCTTGCATTCCCTGCAGGACTTCCCATCGGATTCCTTCTTGCACCCCAGGCATTCCTTTATGATCTCGATTGACTCTTCCATCTCTTTCATCATCCTTACGCAGTCCGAGATCTTCGACTCTATCTTACTGAGCTGTGTTTCAAGGTCGCTTATAGCCTCTTTAGCCGCTTTATAACCAATTCTTTCCCTTTTCCTTATGGTCATCATCTGGCTTATCTCAGACAGGGAAAACCCGAGTGACTTGAGGTAATTTATGACCTTTATCCTCCTGAGCTGTTTTTCCGAATAGAGCCTGAACCCGCCTTCAGTCTTCGTCTCAGGCTCTATCATCCCCAGTTCCTCATAGTACCTCAGGGAACGGGCGGTCATCCCCACCCTTCCCGCAAGATCTCCTATACGCATAAGATCACTCTCTTTCAAATCCCCGTCCTCCTTTACATTGAAATATAATAAACATTAACGTAAATGTCAAGGTTTTTTATGCTATGTTATAGCATAGTCCGGAAGATGGAAGCTTGAGTTCTGGTAGCGCAGTTTGATCCTGCCGTCCGGCAGTACTTCGATCTTGCTCACGGAGCAATTCCATTCACTGAATCGAATGTAACCGCAGGGAGGCGCCCCTATGAAGACGCTCATAAGTATGGAGCCAAAGGTCCCATGGCTTACGAGGAGAACCTTGGCTGTGGTATCGCCATAGATCTCCATAAGTCTCGATTTCACTCTCTTGCCCCGCCTGTAGGCATCCTCCTCTGTCTCCTCGCTGATAAACCACCACCCGTCATCCTTTATACCATCGAAAAGCACAGCTTCAGGGAAAAGCCCCTCTATCTGACTTCTCGTCATCCCATTGTAGTCGCCCATCGAACCTTTCTCGGTCAGATCGGCATAGACATTCGGCCTCAGCCCCAGGGCCCCCCCGATTATGCGGGATGTCTGAAGAGCTCTTAAGGTGGGACTGCAGTAGAGTATCTCTAAATTCTCCTTGATCAGCCTTTCTCCTGTAAGACGTGCCTGCTCTTTCCCGAGATCGGTGAGTGACGGGTCCGGGCCGTCGTCTATCCCAGCATTCCCCTCAGACTCCCCATGCCTTACTATATAAAGCTCCAATGTCCCCTCCTTTGACACCGCAAGTGTTCAGTCATGCATAAACTGTGGATTGCAGATTTGAGGTTGTAGATTGGAAAAATCTGAATTCAACTAAATCCTATCACCGAGGAAAAGGAACAGATCGTATAATATGGCATCCGAAAGCGGACTGTCGAGGAAACGGAACCAGACGTAGAGCTCCTTTCCACCTTTGGGTTCAGAGTCTATATGATCTATGTAAGCAATTCCATCCCCGTGCCATTTCCCACCTTTGTCATAGAGTTCGGCGAGCGGTATATAGACGTCCTCCTCCCCGAGGGAACGCCCGAGGATCGGCCGCCAGCGCAGATCACCTGAGCCCGGGAAAGAGGCAATCGGTGGGACAGTTTTCATGAAATCCCTGCTGAAATTGAATTCAAGTTCGATCCCCAACGAGGGCCTTTCGAACCCCATATCTATCGGAAGTCCGAGCCTCGAGGCTGTCACAACATGTTCCTTTCCCTCATTGTAGAAGAAAGGATATGGCTCGTCAGGAGCAATAAGGAGTGTACCTCCGGAACTGAGGTACCCCAAAAGTGCTTCATCTACGTCACCCTTGAAGTTCACCGATTGTCTGTAGCGCTCGCCGCCGCCGTATATGGCCAGAGGAAACTTCCGGGGACTAAACTTGCTGCTGTTTGTAAGGACCTCCCAGCCGATCTCCTCAAATTCGAGACCGGATGTCGCGATCCATATCATAAGGTCGATCCCTGCATCCGGCAGGATCGCTATCTTCTTCCCACTGAACTTATCCTTCAGCTTTCCGAAATCGAGCTTCTCAGAAGTGCGGGCAACTTCGTGTAGTTTTCCCGGCCTCTCGGGAGATGATTTGAATAGGGAGCTGTATTCACCTGTGAGTTGTATATACAGGTCACCGTACTCGAGTGAATCATCTATCTCACTCCCCTCATGCCACTCATTAAATGAGGTGATAAGAACCCAATCCGGGCCGAGATTGATCGCCATCTCCCACATCTGCCTGTAGAGCTCCCCGTCCAGTCTTTTCACCTTCAGGCCGGGTCTCCTTACTCCCGTATCGTCGTATCCGGGTATAACCGTGACCGCTGATATCCGCCCGAAGTCCCCAGCAAGGGATATGGCATCACCGTATAGCCTTTCCACATCATTCATAGCTTCGTCGAGTAGCTTCCCCGAAAAAGATCCGGCACAGTTATAGATATGTATTCCATCGAAGATCCTGGCCCGCGCCCTGCTAAATCCGTCCCCTACCGCGACAACTCCCCAGGGGAAAGCGCGGTTTACTTCCGCCAGAATAGCGGCCCATTTGGTCTCTTTGAGCTGTTCCATTGCCCTGCCGTATATGAAAACCACGGGTTTTCCGCCCAATTTCTGGAATGCCTTATGTAATCCATAGTTATTCAGGATGTAGAGCAGGTCATCGGATGCTTTTTCTGGATCGACCGACCTGGGAATTACCTCGTAATAAACGCTTATCTCAATTCCCTTTTTAGCGGCTTCTTCCAATATGACAGGCATTGCCTTATCCGAAAAACTCCCCTGACCCCACCATGAGACTATGAATCCATCTATCCCGGCCGTTTCAGCAAGCTCCATATGA
>CAZTBA010000214.1:0-10692 GCA_964611725.1 uncultured bacterium | reverse complement strand
GGAATGAAGTACTCTCATGAAGTTATAGTTATCGACAGGTGAGAATTTAGCCACCATGCCCACTGAATTCTTCAAGGAGAGTGTAAAATGTCCCCCAAACCTGTGTGTCTTCAGGCAGCAAGTCTGAACGATGCTCTCTGCATCGAGGAACATCTTTGGGAAGTAAAGTCCCTTCGTCCAGTGCGTATCTGCCATCTCGAAATATTTCCACTCGCTTTTGGGCAGTTCGTCGATCACCACAGGCTCAAACCCCACCTCCTCAGCCATGTCGAAGATTCCCTTCTGTTCCATCACCTCTCTGGTGTCGCCCATCCCACTCCTATCCGCAACCTTGAAGGATTTAGCTCCCATGGCGTCCAGTTTCCCCAGAAGCGCCTTCAGCGTGTCGTTATGCGTCGAGCCCGGGAAGGAATGGGAGCTATTGAAGTTGGGCTTGAGTATCACATCCTTCCCGTTTACCGGGTTAATTCCCAGGAGGTCTATTGCCCTGTCGATAGCCTGAGATCTGTCTCTGGATTTGACAAGAGAGACTGTTGTCTTCCGGACAGGTTGCGCAGACTGAGCTATCCCTCTGAGAGCGAGGCTCATTCCAGCGAGCGCAGATAATTTGAGGAAATCCCTCCTCGATGTCAATTCCACTCACCTCCACTCGATATTTTGCCCTCTATGGGCTCTGCTAACTCCGGGCGTTTTCTGCCAGAGCAGCAGCGTTCTCCGGATCGAGCTTACCGACTCTGACACGGACTTCCCTACCGGCAGCCTCGACCACGGCCTCTTCGTCGAAATTCAGATCCACCCCACCGCAGCACACATCAGCAAAGCTGATCTCGATCACCTGTTCCACCGGGGAGAATTTATCAGCTATGAAGGTTTCGGGGTCGATCGCCCTTTCATAGCCGCTGGCTGCTATGTAAGCCCTCCCATCCACAACGGTAAGCGTCCCGAGGTCGAACTTGTAGAACGCATCACCCGATGCCACTGCCGAAACCGCTTTGTCTAACTCCGACATCGTATCTTCGGATACGCTTCCTCCGGGCTTCCCGTCGAAGATTCCGGACTTCAGAGCAGCCTCGGCAAAGGCCCTAAGCTCCTTCTTCCTATCCATCTCACGCTCATTCCTGGAGGCTAAGTCCTTCCCAAGTGCGTTGAAATCCCCAATGAATCCCCCGTCCACAGCCTCGTTCTCCTCCTTTGTCTTCGGGATCTTACCCTCAGGGAAGACCCTATTGAATAGCGTATGTTGCGGGAAAGGATCTTTACTGAAATCCTCTATTTCCATTCCATTGCTTCCCCACTCGGGGTTATATATCCCGAGCGTCTTCATTATCTTTACCTGAATCTCGTTCACTTCGTATGCGCCCTTCCAGCGATCTCCTACAGGGGAATTTTCAAGCTGGCTCAGGAGAACCGGATCGGCAGGACGGTCTATGGCTTTCGGATCTGCCACGAATCCTTCGAATTCCTCGACATCCTTCGCTGCATTCGGGAAATGACCTTGTGCTACCGTCCATTCAGGCGCCACGATCTCCACCACGTGAGGATAGCGCCCCTTATAGGGGGGTCGCATCGAGGCCTGGAGCAGGAGCGTCTCCCACTCCTCGACCCCTTGAGATTTTATCTTTTCGCAGTTTTTCAATGCTTTCAGGACCTGATGTGATCTTTTGGTTATGACCTCGGCAACGATGCGGATCGCTTCATCGGTGGGAAAGATGTTTCCCCTGTTTCGTTCATAGGCTTCAATTATCTCCGCCGGTGCACCCTTC
The DNA here is from genome assembly GCA_964611725.1 of uncultured bacterium. GTDB lineage: Bacteria > Latescibacterota > CAZTBA01 > CAZTBA01 > CAZTBA01 > CAZTBA01. The sequence goes on along the minus strand of CAZTBA010000214.1, from coordinate 8,929 downwards.
CCTCGAGATTCCTCTTCAGCAAGCAGAAAACCAGCCTCCTTAGCGAGCTTCCTTATCTCGGGCTTATCGAGCTCGCCGTTACTGGCGTGGTTGAACTCCTTCCCCATTTTCGAATCGACCTCATCAGCTTTCGAGGCGAACTCCGCTGCCTTCCGGAGGTTACCCTTTTTCTTCTCTTCTTCGGACTTCATTCTGAAACGGTCGGCTATCGATTTTATGACGAGCCACCTTATCCCAAGTCCTTCCACCCTCCCTCCCATCCTGGTTATGATGGAGTGGCTTATCGGGATACCCTTCCTCCTGGCCTTGGCGTGTCCTCTGAGCTGGCACAGTGCGCCGGGCAGGACGTCTGCCACAAAGCCATTTACGGTTATATTGCAGTTGGCCGCAACCTTCCTCCCGGTACCTTCCTCCTCCCATCCGGAAAGCATCGCCTCTATGAGTCCACCGGTATCACCATTGACAAGCGAAAACGTCCCTTCTCCAAGCTGTGAGAGGGTAAGTTTCTCTATATCCCCGTAGGTTGCCACGCGGCTCCCGTCAACTTTGAAGAAGACATGCGTCCTGCCCTTCCTCTCCCCTATTTCCTCAGGAGACATAACCTCGTCGAGGAAGAGTCCTTCATCGTAACCGAGGGCTTCTTCATCGAAGCTCATCATGAGGGCCTTTACATCCTTCAGGAGGTCATCGTTGGTGACGTAGGTGCTCGGCTGAACCTGGAAGCTTATCCTTCCCTTGCCTGTAAGGAGCCAGACAGCCCTGAGGGCCTCGCGCGCTTTGAGACCGGCTACGCTTGTCCCCTCGCGGACGAGTTCGCTGACAGAGAGCTTGTCTCCTTTGCCAAAGACCATGTAGTCCACTTTTCTGTTAAGCTCTATGTCATCCTGGATGGCAAGTATTGCCAATGAAGGGTTCATCATAACCACGTTTGCACCCCAGAGGTATCTGGCATAGAGCACGCCAACCCCGTAGTCGACACCTTCCATATCTATAGTCTGGGTTAGCTTTCTAAGGTTCGATCCCTTTCCGAAGGAGGACCAGTAATTGATCCAGTTTCTTATCGAGCTCGTATCGGCCTTCATGGCTCTATCCGAGAGGAGCGAGATGCCTTTCTTTCCGGATTTCGGGGTCATTATCATCTCGAGCCGTTCTTTTTCCGAATTGATCACGGATTGCGCTATCCGTTTATCCCTGGTCTCAAGCCTATCGACCAGGCCGAGAAGTTTTTCGACCGATTCCGAAATGTCCCCATCCCCCAGAGCCGCATTCCCGTGCCTCTCCCTATTCTGAAGGTTAAGCCAGAGATCAGCGGAATCCTTAAGCGCGAGTCCCATAAGGAGGAGAGCTATCATTACCTTTTCCTTCTCGGAATCGAAATTCGCCTTGCCATATTCCCTTTCGACCCCGGAGATCAGGAGCTCCATCCTCGATTTGAAATTCGAGGGATGTGTGAAGGCCGATATGTTGTCCACGGCCTGTGTCGTCCTCATTCCACCTTTCATAATCTGTGAGATTATCCTGGCAACCTTTTCACTTTCCCGATCGGCATCCTTAATGTTTAGCTTTCTGGCATCTTCCAGAAGATCAGATACCATATCATCAATGTTTCTGGCCATTATTTCCCCTCCCATCCGTATAGAAATGGCACATTTTCTACAGGTGTCTTATTTCCGATGATCGTCGAGATTTATCAGTTTGGGGTTTTATGTCGGGGGAAAATATACCAAGATTCCCAATCTTTGTCAAATACTCTGCTCGATTCGAAATGGACACGTGGAGGAGATCAATCTGTATCAGCATCATCAGAGGTCGAATGTATCAGGCCTGAATCACTGATCACATTGATGGGTCACTGATGGCACTGATCTTGTATGGAACGCGGGGATTTATACCACGCCGCAGGGGTGTAGGGGCGGAGGAAGGTCAGTGATATCAGCGCGCCAATCATCTCCTCAGATCCAGGATCCAGCTCGCTATATACCTCAGAACAGGACACACTGCAATGATCTTCACAGAGAAGCAACACGATGCGTCTCTACCGAGGATTCAAATATCGTTTGCTCATACATAGTCCACCGAACCACTGATCGCACTGATAAACCACTGATGGCACTGATCTGCCATGCCACCATCAAGGGTTCGGCTCAATAGGAAGGCGCCTCCGGCGAATACGTTCCTTTTCAATAACAACAATGGACTTTGGTAATTCCTCGGTTGAAATTCTTTCGAGCACTCGCCTCAGACGCTCTACAGCTTCCTGCTCACTGTAATTTCCACCCCGGAAGAGTATTAACCCGGGGCTTTCGGCCTGAACCAAAGCCAAGAGCCTGGGATAGTCCAAATCAGCCGTGATTAACACCCGTTGCTCATTTCGAGCGTGCTCTAATATCGCCGCATCCGAAGTCTGACCCAGTCCCATTTCGAGAGCATGAACAGCATCATGACCCTCTCGCACAAGCCAGTTAACCAACTCCGGCGATAACGGCATATCAACAAGAAACTTCACTTTGCAAACTCCACCGTCTCCTCTTCTGCAAGAAAAGCAGCGTAACGCAAAACCTCATTAATGTCCTCGGCCTCAAGGTAGGGATATGCCTTGAGGATAGCCTCCTTCGTCTCTCCGGAGGCCAGTAGTCCAAGCAGACGAGAAACCGGGAACCGAAGCCCACGTATGCATGGCTTACCCGTGCAGATGTCTGGATCCACTGTGATACGCTTGAATTTCATCGTTTTCATGTCCATGTTTTCCCATATTTGATTATTACTTTTCACATAACAATAGCATATCAATAAGAAACTTCACTTTGCAAATTCCACCAGTAGAAACCTATCGATCCACCCTTTTATAATCCACCACAACCAAACCCTGCCTGATCGCCTCCATCACCTCCCGATGAAAACGATCTACCTCGAATTTCCAATCAGCGCCATACTTTAAAACTCGCTCGACATAATTAGCCAAGACAATGTCGCTTTGCTTGAAGACATTCATACCCTTAATTGCCTCATACTGAACCAGGTAGTCGGTTTCCTCCAGAAAGACCAGGTCTAACCTGAAGGGATGGAAAAGAGTTGACAGATCATCCAAAAGGTGACCGTAAAGCTGAAGTTTCACCCTTGTGTTCTCAAAAATCTCCCTATCTAAGAATACTACTCCTAAGTCAAGGTCGCTGTATGGGTCGTAGGGAGAAACTTCCCCTTTCTCTAACAGAAATCCATAACCAGCTTTCGACATAGATCCGAATAAAAAGGCCAACCGAACATCATACTTTTGACAAATGGTGTTAAATTTCTCTACTATCTTCATGTTTTCGCATCCCTCTATCGATTTGCTTCCAAGAAATTCTCGATCTCTCTGATAAAGTCCTCTATGTCCGGAAGGTCGGTCTGGATAATATCGTAAATTTCCTCTGGTGTAACCTCTTTATAGAAATGGACCAGCCGGTTACGATAGCCAGCGATAGGCGCCAACTTCTCACCCATTTCCCGGGAAACTACTCCTTTATCACTCAATCCTTTGGCTATGGATTTGTATTCTATACCCGACTCAAATCCACCGATCCTCGCCAAAATATGCCTGCCAATATCGAAGATATCTTCTAAAGCATGGCGCAGGAATGTCTCGCAGGCAGCCCAATTCCTCACGTCGGATAAAAATTCCTCCCTGGGGAGTTTACCCAATTTATACATTTCAATGAGACAATTTCGGATGTCAGTGACCCTATCTTCTATCATTCCTCTATTTAATAACAATTTGGCCATTTGTCGTTACCTCTGCGACAGATTGGGATTCGGATCTGAACATAAGTGCTTCGGGGAGAAATATACCACGATCCCCAAACTTTGTCAAATGCTCTGCTCCATCCGAAGCAGATGCTTAATGGGAAATCAGCGGTATCAGTGCGTATCAGTGCCATCAGTGATCCAGAGGCTTAATCCGTCACCATCGAATCACTGATTACACTGATAGACCACTGATGGCACTGATATACAGATGTACCATAGGTGTTGGGGGCAGGGCATGCCCTGCCCCTACGGTCGCTATTGGCTGTAACAACATGGATGCCCCTGTTCCTCAAACAATAAAACTTGACATAAGCTCTGATCTGATATAATTTTTACGGAGACGCTTCGACAGGGACTACAGTGCAAGGGGAATCGATGTCAGTACCAGAAAATGAGAAGGTAAAGAAGATAATAGATGCCCTTGAGAGGAAATTTGGCATCCCCGAGTTGGAGGGCAGAAGTGACCCGCTCGGGACGCTTATCGGTACCATCCTCTCCCAGAACACGAACGATACAAACAGCGACAGGGCCTACTCTTCGCTCAGAGAGAAATTCCCTGAGTGGGAGGATCTCCTTGACGCCGATCCAAAGGACATAGCTGATGCAATACGTGTCGGGGGGCTTGCAAATCAGAAAGCTATCACGATAAAAGAAGTCCTGAGATGGATCAAAGACACCTACGGGAAGCTGAACCTCGATTTCATCTGTGATATGGACACGGAGGAGGTAATAAGGACATTCACCAGTCTCAAAGGAATCGGGCCCAAAACGGTCAATGTTATGCTCCTTTTCGCCTGCGGCAGGGATGTTTTCCCCGTTGATACGCACATCCACAGGGTCTCGGGAAGACTCGGGTTGATACCTCCAAAGACCTCCCGTGAGAAAGCGCACGAGCTTATGGCGAAAACAGTTCCTGAGGGGAAAAGTTATTCCTTTCATATAAATCTGATAAATTTTGGAAGGACCGTATGCGGCGCACAGAACCCGAAGTGCCACATCTGTCCACTTTTCGATGACTGTACTTACGATGGCCGTTTTTCAAGAAAAACTGAATCAGCTAAAGGTTGAGGGTTATGGAATCTAAACTCAGAAGATACGATCTAACACCTGGAGTTTCCATCTTTCTGGTAGCGCTCATAGTTTTCTTCGTCTTCTTCCTTTTCTACCCCATCTGGTACGCTTTTGTTAACTCCTTCTATCCGGATGGAAAGTTCTCGCTTTTATTCTTCAAGCTGATGTTCACTAATCCCTCAAACCGTGAAGCCCTTCTGAACAGCATAAAGCTCGGCCTCGTGGTTACAGTTGCGACAACACTGCTTACTCTCCCGCTTGCATACCTCTCGATAAGGTATGATTTCCGCGGGAAGGGCCTCTTAAGTGCCCTCATTCTGGTCCCGATGGTGATGCCACCCTTCGTTGGTGCGATCGGGATGAAACAGATGTTCGCACGTTTCGGTTCAATAAACCTCCTCTTCTTGAAGCTCGGCATAATAGACAGTCCGATAGACTGGTTTGGCGGAGGGGGATTTGTCGGTGTTGCGATCTTGGAAGTGCTTCATCTCTACCCGATAATGTATCTCAACGTCGCGGCAGCGCTCGCCAATGTCGATCCGAGCCTTGAGGAGGCAGCGCGCAACATGGGTGCAAGCGGATTCAAACTCTTCCGGACGGTAACTTTCCCCCTCATGCTCCCGGGGTACTTTGCAGGTGCTTCGATAGTCTTCATATGGGCCTTCACCGATCTCGGAACCCCTCTCATCTTCGACTATAACCGTGTCGTGCCCGTGCAGATTTTCAATATGGTGTCGGATATCCACGAGAACCCTATGGGTTACACGCTTGTCGTCACCGTGATAATGATGACAATACTTTTCTTCTATCTATCCAAGAAAGTGATGGGAGGTAGACAGTATGAGATGATATCGAGGGGGCATCCGGGAGCTATGGCAAAAGAGATATCCTCTGCCAGAGCTATTCCCATATACGCTTTCTTTCTTATCGTGACGTTCCTGGCAGTGATACCTCACATAAGCGTCATACTAACATCAATTGCAGAAAAATGGTTCCTCACAGTTCTCCCTGAACACGTGACATCGAGGTTCTACAGGGAGATCTTTGTCCATAAGCTCACGCTCCCAAGTATCAGAAACAGCGCAATCTTAAGCATCCTAAGTACTTTTGTTGACATGGTAATAGGTATAGGGATAGCTTATGTACTGGTCCGAAAGAAGATACCCTGGAAGAACATCCTCGACTCGACAGCGATGCTCCCGCTTGCTTTACCGGGACTTGTGCTTGCGTTCGGCTATGTAGCGGGTTTCTCGGGAACACTTCTCGACCCCAGGAACAACCCTTTTCCGCTACTGGCAATAAGTTACGCTGTCAGGCGGCTTCCATATATGGTCAGATCGGCCTACGCCGGGTTCCAGCAGGTGAGCCCTGCACTTGAGGAGGCATCGATGAATCTTGGTGCCGGGCCGGCACGCACCCTGAGAAAGATAACCCTGCCCCTTATGTCAGCCAATGTGATAGCCGGTGGTGTCCTCTGCTTCGCATTCGCGATGCTCGAGGTGAGCGACAGCCTGATATTAGCCATGAAGGAGAGATATTACCCCATAACAAAGGCCATCTACTCCCTCGTCTCAAGGATAGCGGATGGTCCCTATGTGGCTAGCGCTATGGGAACACTTGGGATGGTTCTACTTGCAGTTACGCTTCTCTTTGCCGGAAGGGTTATGGGCAAGAAGATGGGAGAACTTTTCAGGGCGTAGGACATAGGGAAAAGACACGATGAGCCAAAAAGGAAACAAAACTTTCACGTGGCGAGTCCTGCTGGCATTCATCACAATCACCGTTGTCTTCAGCTTCTGGATCCAGTACAACGACCTCTTATACAATGGCCCGAAACTCGCATCGCACGTCCCATTATCCGCAGGCATAATATCGATAGTTCTGCTACTGCTCGTGAGCAGAGGCCGCTGGGGGCTGAACCGTTCTGAGATACTCCTCATATACTGCATGCTTACGATATCCCTCCCCCTATCATCTTCCGGGCTGGTCCATCACTTCATCCCAGGGCTTGTAACTGGGTTCTACGGGGGTTTCGCAAGGAAGACCGGGCTTTATGCGAAGTTCTTCAAGTTCATACCGAGGTGGATTGTTCCCGGGTGGGCGGAATCGGACGTCGCAACGAAATTCTTTGAAGGCACGACCGAAGGGGTGCCGTGGAACGCATGGATAGTTCCACTGCTGGCCTGGTCTGTCTATTTCCTGGCGATATTTGTGGGGATGATCTCCATCACTACCATATTCAGAAAGCAGTGGTCCGAAAGCGAGAGGCTCAGCTTCCCGATAGCCCAGATCCCGCTCGCAATAGCCGACAGCGAAAGGGAAAATACAAAGGAAAAAGGTTTTCTAAGCAACAAGCTCACCTGGCTAGGATTTGCCCTGCCAGCTTTCCTGTTCACCGTGAACGGCCTCCATCATTATTTCCCGGGGATCGGCCGTATAAATCTTCACCTCAACTTCAGCGAGTTCCTCATAGGTGAGCCATGGAACGCCATGGTCCCCTTCGAATCCTCGTTTATCTTTTCCTTCTCGCCTATGCTCGCTGGCATATCCTACCTCCTGGCACTGGAGATATCGTTTAGCACCTGGTTCTTCTTCCTTATGACAAGGGTTCAGCTCCTCATAACCGGAATGCTCGGCCAGATAGAGAACAGGGGGTCGCTGAGGTTATTCGGACTCGAATGGCCGATGCATGCCCCGTTCCCATACGAACAGGCGAAAGGCGGGATGATTTGCATCGTTATGGTGGTAATATGGACGATGAGGTCACACCTCAAGAAGATCGTCCGCAAGGCCCTCACCGGTGACCCGGAGATAGATGATTCGAATGAGCCAACCTCGTACAGATTTGCTTTCTTTGGACTGATCGGAAGTTTCCTTTTCCTTGTCTTCTGGACCAGTATCGCTGGAATGTCCTTCCACATATCTCTCATCTACTTTCTGCTCTTCTTTACCTTCGTCATAGGCTTGGCCCGACTGAGGGTTGATGCGGGCTTTCCTATTTTCATAGCACTTCCGATGATACCCAACCTGTTCTACATATTCGGAGGCTCGGGGTTCAGGGCACACATGATGGAGGACTATACCCTGTTTGGTTTCCTGGGAGGTCTCAACTACACCGCGATATGCGCGATCCTGATGTCCCAGATCGAGAGCTTCAAGATCTCCGATGAAACATCGGCCAGGAGGAGGACTGTAACAATCGCGCTCCTCATAGCTTTCATAGTCGGACTTATTTTAGCCTATTACACCTCCTTGAGTGTTATATATAGATACGGGATATTTGCCCTCGACCAGGAAGGAGGAGCGGCACAGGAAGCGAGGATCGGCAGGTATTATAACTATCTCTACCAGCAACCTGCGGGGACCTCGGCCCCTCCGGACATAATCAGGATAATATTCCACATAGTCGGTTTTGCGTTCACCTACTTCCTGGTATTTATGAGAAGGACCTTCCTCAGGTGGCCCTTCCACCCGCTTGGATATATATACGGCACAGGCTTCGGTGGGGCGATATGGGGATCGGTTCTGGTCGGATGGGCCGTCAAAACGATTATAGTCCAGTATGGCGGCGCTGGAATATATAAGAAGGCTAAGCCGTTTTTCATAGGGATGATATTTGGTGAGGTCTCTATGAGGGTCTTCTGGGCCCTCATAGCGGCTGCAAGCGGCCAGATAGGTGCCGGTTATACGATGTGGGACTGGGGGGGATGAGATAGCTAATTGCAGATCTAATATCTACAGTCCACAATTTCAATAGCTATTATGAGAACTCTTACGACAATATTAGCGCTGATGGCGATCGTGGCAACACCAAGCATATCATCATCTGATCCCTGGGAAACAGTGACTTATCTCTCATCCCTCGGATCGAGGGTGACTGGATATGAAGGATGTGACCTTGCAGCAGACTACATAATTCAGAGGCTCAAGGAGTTCGGAATGGATGATATAAGAGTGAGGGATTTCCCCATACCGATTCCTGTGGATAATGGTGCAGAACTCGTGCTTAGTGATGATGGGCGCAGAGTTAAGCTCTACAGCCTCTGGCCGAACCTGGTGAGAACATCTACAC
>CAZTBA010000213.1:0-10732 GCA_964611725.1 uncultured bacterium | reverse complement strand
CTTTTTCACGATCGCAGACGCTTCTGCCAAGGCCTCTTGCCTCACCTCTTCAACCATCTTTCCACCCTGGGATTCAGCTTCTTGCACGATGGCTTCTGCCTTTTTTCTTGCCTCCTGAACGATCTTTTTAGCCTCTTTCTCTGCTTTGACTATCTCATCAACGATCTCTTTCATAGCGCCTCCATCAAACTGAGTTTAAAGGCAATCCTCAGGGTAAAGAGTTTTTTGAACTCAACACACACTAAGTTTCGAGATATACTTTTCCTATGTTAGTTCCGGGAGTTCTATCATTTCCCCCCCAGCTCCCGAAGCTTATCTTTTATCTCGGCTATATCGGCGGAGAGCAGAGCCCTCGACTTTTCGAAGCTCTCTCCCTCCTGGCGAAGGACATATGCGGGATGGAGTACAGCCATACAGAAGGGGGCATATCCGGTTGTCTGAAACCAGATACCTCGCTCCTGTGTCATCTTGAAATCCTTATTTATTATCAGCTTAGCCGCCGGGCCACCGACACAGACTATTACCTTAGGTTTTATCGTATCAAGCTGTGCCTGAAGCCACTTCCTGCAGGCCTTGACCTCTCCCACCCTGGGGGGGCGGTTTTTGGTCCTTCCTCCGGCCCTCGTAAATGCCCTGCACTTTATCACGTTAGCTATATATACATCCCCTCTCCTTATGCCGTTCTCCTGAAGCACTTCATCCAAAAGGGCCCCGGCCCTTCCGACGAAAGGCCTGCCGGTTTCATCCTCGACCTCGCCGGGGCCTTCACCTATGAAGAGCAGGTCAGCCTCGGCGCTACCTTCCCCGAAAACAACGTTCCTGCGGGTGAGTGAAAGATCGCAATCCGTACAGACAACTGCCTTCACCCTCACTTTCTCCAGGATCTCAGCAGCACTTTCCATAGTTTTTTCACCTCCCGAAGTCAGACCTCAATACTTCGAAACGGAAACGATAAATTAAGGGTGGTCTCCCACACGCTGAGGACAGGGATTCCACCCTTGAAGAAACGAAAGAAGCCTCCTTTACCTGAAAACCCCGTAGGTAAAGTCTTCCTCTTTTCCCACACATCTGCCGATTATGCTCCTTGCTTCAAAATATCTCTCGGTACCGGCTTCCTCCCATTCCCTCGTAAGATCCTCGAAAACCTCGATATCCGGAAACTCGAACACCCTTATCCCTACCCATTCAGACGACCAATCACATCTGTAGCATCCGAGCTGCTTCAGCCCTCTATCGCGGGCCTTCCGGAGCGCTTCGTGAACCTCATCGTAATAGGCCTTCCTCTCCTCCTCAGGGATATCACGGTAGGGAATCTTGTGCCTCCACATGATTATGCCTCCAAAGCCTCTCCGGCTCGTCATGGCACATCACCTCCTGAGTCTGTCCAGTCAGATGTCTTCTACAGCCTTCCATCAAGGGCTGTTCTTCCCAACCGATCGTAGGGCCGTCTGCTTCCCTCTTTTAGCAATATAAATCGTCATCATATAGATTGTCAAGCCATTTTGGAGAAACTGAGAAACCCCTTGCCAGTCCGGTGTAAATATGTTATTTTGCTGCTACGAATTCGTTTCAAAATGAGGATTAAAGGAGATAGGCTATGCCTGAGAAAAAGCATGAAGAGCTGAAGATAAAGATAACCGACGACGTGCTTAGAGGCGCTTATGCCAACGCCATGGTTGTGACCCATACGAAAGAGGAATTCATGATCGACTTCCTGAATTCCTTTCCACCTGAAGGGATAGTGACTGCAAGGGTGATAATAAGTCCCGGACATATGAAGAGGATTGTAAGCACCCTTCAGGATAATCTCTCGAAGTACGAGAAAGCCTTCGGGCCGATCTCAGAGGCGCCTGAGCCGAGGAAGATCGGATTTACGGGCCAGGCCGGCGAGAGCACAGATTGAAGGCAAAACACACCTTGAGTGTCGAGACTGAAAACAGATTCCCACATTTGTATCTGACCACTGATAACGCATCCTGAAAACATCGGAGGAAAAAGATGAGATTTATACTTTTCCTTATATATCTCCTTTTCTTTATACCACTTATAGTGAACATCATCTCTTCACTGAGGAAAAAGGCTCCCGAGCCCTGGAAGAAATGGCGATTCGGCATATGGGTCGCTGTGGGAGGGATCGTAGGGTTGGGCATTTTCCTCCTGGCAACTGGTATGTACATCGAGGTCCTGTGGTTTAAAAACCTCGGATATTCATCGGTTTTTTGGAAAAGATTGTTCTGGAAGTGGGGGCTATTTTTCATCTTCGGTATCCTGAGTTTTATCTTCATATGGCTGAATGCAGGCGTGGTCAAGAAATTCACCGGATACAAGCCTCTGGGGTGGCAGGTCTATTTCAGGTTTATGAGTTTGGGAGCCATTGCCTTTTTCATACTATTCAGCATAGGGATGGGATCGGGTGTGGCGAGGAGATGGGAAGATGTGCTAATGTTTATCAAACAGGTCCCGTCCGGAGTATCCGATCCGATCTTCTCTAAAGACGTAAGCTTTTATCTCTTCTCCCTTCCGGTCTACAGCTTCCTCAGCGGCTGGCTCTTCAGGCTTTTAATAATTACCCTCATATCCATGGTGGTGCTCTACAGGTTCTACACCAGGCGGAGCTATGTCCTCTCAGGTGGTAGGATAATCTCACCGATAGCTGGCAAAGGAATAATCCACTCCTCAATAATAGGAGTGATCCTGATGGCCATCCTTATGTGGCGGACCTTTCTGAAGATATACATGCTTCTGTATTCGAAGAGAGGGGTTGTGTTCGGGGCAAGTTACACGGATGTGAATGCCCAGGTAGTCGCGTATAAAATCTACATAGTCATACTCGCTTCCGTCGCCCTGGCCATACTCTTCAGCTCGATCACACGCCGTTGGAAGCCGATCCTCTGGGCCCTTGGAGCATGGTTTGTCGGGTGGATAGTTGTGGTGAACATCTACCCTGCCGTTGTCCAACAGCTCTCGGTAAAGCCAAGCGAGCTCGATAGGGAGATCCCCTATATAGAGAACAACATAGAGTATACAAGAATTGCTTATAAACTCGATGTTGTGGAAGAGAAATCCTTTGAATTCAATACACTGACTCTTGATAAGATAGAGAAAAACCGCGCTATCATAGATAACATAAGGCTTTGGGACTGGCGGGCACTGCGCAGCACGTACAAACAGATACAGGAGATAAGGCTCTACTATGAGTTCGATGAGATAGATATAGACAGGTACATCCTTGATGGAAAATATCGACAGGTTATGCTCGCCACGAGGGAGCTTCCTGTTAAGAAGCTTCCAGCGTCCTCAAAAGGCTGGATAAACGAGCGTTTCAAGTATACCCACGGCTATGGGCTGTGTATGAACGCGGTAAACGACTTCACGGTCGAGGGACTGCCAAACCTCCTCATAAAGGACATGCCACCGATGAGCACTTTTCCGGAGATCGAGGTGAGGCGCCCTGAGATATACTATGGTGAGAGGACCGATGAGCATGTCTTTGTGAAAACGACGACGGAAGAGTTTGATTATCCCAAAGGGGACGAGAATGTATATACGATCTATCAGGGCAACGGTGGGGTCATGATCGGCTCGTGGATCAGAAAGTTCGCCTTTGCCTTGAGGTTCGACGAAATCGAAGTGCTACTCTCCCAATATCTGAAGTCTGAGAGCCGGGTCATGTTCCGCAGACAGATAAAGGAACGTGTGACCACGATAGCGCCGTTTCTCGCATATGATCAGGATCCCTATATGGTCGTCGATAACGGGAGGCTCTGGTGGATCTGGGATGCCTACACGGTATCCGGGAACTACCCCTATTCGGAGCGCTACCCCAGAGGTTATCCTGACAGGTTTTCAAGCCTGAACTACATACGCAATTCGGTCAAGGTTGTTATAGATCCCTATAACGGGGATGTAACCTTTTATGTTTTCGACGAGGAGGATCCTATAATACAAACCTGGCGTAAAATCTTTCCCAAGCTTTTCAGAGAGAAAGAAGAGATGCCAAGTGGTCTGATGAAGCACACAAGATACCCAGAGGATTTCTTCAAGATACAGGCCTATATGTACAGCATCTACCATATGGGCAATCCTCAGGTTTTCTACAATAAGGAGGACCTCTGGGAGACCGCGAAGGAGGTCTACTTTACATCAACACAGTGGGTTCTCCCCTACTACGTCATAGTCAGGCTTCCCGGCATGGAGAAGGAAGAATTCATACAGATAATACCTTTCACGCCGACTAAGAAGGATAACATGATAGCCTGGATGGCCGCGAGGTGTGACGGAGACAAATACGGCAAAATACTCGTCTACAAGTTTCCGAAGGAGAAGCTGATCTACGGTCCGATGCAGATAGAGGCAAGGATAGATCAGGACAGAGAGATCTCCGAGAAGCTCACTCTCTGGGGGCAACTCGGCTCCAGGGTCATAAGGGGTAACCTCCTTGTAATCCCGATAGAAAACTCGCTGATATATGTCGAGCCCGTCTACATCCAGGCCGAACAGGCACAGATGCCAGAGCTCAAACAGGTGATAGTTGCTTACGGGAATAAGGTTGTCTGGGATGAATCTTTCGATAGGGCCTTGAGGGCAGTTTTCCTGGAAAATGCAGAGACTGAGGAGGTAACAGTAGCTGTAGAAAAGAAGGAAATCGGCCTTGAGGAGCTGATCGAATCTGCCAGCAGTCATTTCATTAGATATCAGGAGCTTACTGGACAGGGTAAGCTTGTCGAGGCCGCCAGGGAGCTTGAGTTGCTCAGCGAGAAGTTGAAAGAGCTCAAGTCAAAAGCTCCTTAACAGGACTTTGGGTCATTGTGAAAACCGCCGGAAGCGATTCCGCTATTCTGGCTCCATGGACCAGGAGTGGATATTGGATAGGCAGATAATTAGGATAGATGGGCACATACATTCTCAGTTTTCAGCGCAAGAATCCATTTGAATATCAACTTAAGGGCTTAGCCCGATCTACCGAATATCCGCGGAAATCCAAATCTTCCCCTGTGTCTCCCGGTTTTCGTACTATTTGCCTTCCGTGACTCTTCCTGAGAGATGTCGAGTCGGACGTATATCTGATCCGCCGTCTCACTGTCAACAGCGTACTGCGTGTAACTTACCTGGAAAACATATGATGGAAACCTCCTTATAAGCTTTACCGACGCCCCAGGCAGAACCCCCATAGACATGAGCTTCTGGAGCTGCTTTGACTTGGTGACCTGGAGGTAAGCTATGGTTCCCATCTGGTTCGGGCTCAGGTCAGATAGCCTAACAATGTACCTTTCCCCCGTTCTGGCGGCTTCTACACAACACTCACCGAGAGGTATCGGTTTGCCGTGTGGACAGGTCCTCGGATGTCCGAGCAATGTGCACAATTTCTGGTCCAACCCCCTTCGCAACAGGTGTTCGAACTGACACGCACTCTCCTCTCTCTGGTCGCCGCTTACATCCAGTACGTCCGCCATAAGCCGTTCTGCGAGCCTGTGTCGTCGGACTATATCACGGGCTTCGGGTTCACCCCTGTCCGTAAGTGAAATGTTGCCATCAAGGATCTCAACAAGCTTCGAGCCTTGGAGTTCGGAGAGTGCCTCTGCTTTTCCGGTCTCAGGAAGCGAATCTACCTGCAAGCTCTCGACACCGCTATCCTCAAAATTCGTCCAAAGTATCTCGAGTATTTCTTCAGCTCTTTCGCTTAAAGGCATCTCATCCCCCATCGCCTGTAATTCCTCATTTTACTAAAGCTCTATACCCAGACCTGTCAATATCAAATTGGCAAGAAAGCCTGAAAGAAATGCAGTTGGAAATATGAAAACCGATATAGCCAGGGTGGTCTTGAGACCTCTTTCCTTTCTCATAACCAGAAACTGAGCTATACATGGCAGAAACAAGGTCAGAGTTATCGCTGCGACCACAAGCTGCACACCTGAAAGGGCGCCGCCTTTGTTGAGATCGTAAAGCCCGGCGGCACCGTAATCCCTCCTGAAGAATCCAAACAGGAATGCCACTGCGGCACTATCGGGAAGGCCTATGAATCTGACCAGAGGTTCGACCCCTTTGATCGCCAGTTGGAAAAGCCCTGTTACATACCCTGCCCATATTATCAAACTTGCATATATGAATAGAGGGAAAACCTCCTTCAGATACCACCCCATGCGGGCATAGGTTTTGGTGAAGACGTTGGAGAAATTGGGCAACCTTAAGGGAGGTACCTCCATATAAAAGCTTGGCTCCTCTCCCGATATCACTTTAGATATCAGGAAACCCACGATGAGGAACTCTATTGTCACAAAGGATCCCCATATAAGGAGCGCTCCCGGCTTCTGCGAGAGGAGCCCTATTATAACCCCCATCTGTGCCGAGCAAGGTATGGCAAGGGCAAGGAGGAATGTTGCGATCACCCGTTCCCTTTTCGTTTCGAGGATACGTGTAACAATCGTGGCCATCGTATCGCATCCGAATCCGAGAGCCATCGGTATAACGGCCCTCCCGTTCAGGCCGATCTTCTTGAAGACTTTATCTACAAGCATCGCCAGTCTCGGGAAATAACCACTATCTTCCATAATCGAGAAAGCTAAGAAGAAGGTGCCCACTATCGGCAATATAATCGCGACAGCGTACCTGATCCCAAGGGTAATTATTCCATACTCACCAATGAAGAGGCTCTGAAGGATCTCCCACGGTAAAATAAACCCGAATATACGGCCTGCAAGAGGGTTGACATATCTTTCGAAGACCACTCCTTCGAGGAAATCGACCAGGGTGCCCGCTCCGAAAACACCGACGAACTGATACAGTCCATAATAGAGGACAATGGCCAGGATCGGGATACCTGTCAGAGGGCTCATCATCAGGTTGCTCAAGACATCTGCTCTGCTGGTTTTCCCCTCTCTGGGAAACCTCACTGATGTTGATATGATCTCCTTTACCCTATCCTGTCTCTTCATAGTTATAAGGTAATCCAGCGAGTGTTCATGTGCCATCTTGCACTTTCTGACCTCTTCCAGGGCCTCAAGCAGGACATCCCCATCACTTTCACTGATAAGTTCTTCAGCTTCGTGATCTCTCTGAAGCAAAAGGAGTCCAAGCGCACGTTTCGAAAGTCCGTAGCTGCCATTCAGAGATTGTCCGATATTCGACAGGGCGGATTCCACAGATTCCCCGTAGTCAACCCTCATCTGATCCCCGTCGATATGTTCCAATATCCGTCTCTTAAGTTCGGTTATACCCTTTCCTGTCGTAGAAACGGTTGGTAATACAGGTATTTTCAGGATTTCTTCAAGCTTTCCGGTATCTATTTCAAAACCGAGTTTTTCAGCCTCGTCCATTATGTTCAACACAAGTATGGTCGGGATCCCGGTTTCCACGATCTGCAATGTGAGGGAAAGTCCGCGTTCTATATTTTTGGCATCTACCACGTGGAGTATAACATCGGGTTTCTCGTTGAGGATTATAGATCTTGCGACCCTTTCCTCTTCGGTTATCGGCATAAAGGAATACATCCCTGGGGTATCGATAATCTCCATTACGTTTCCTTCAATCCTGCCGTTTCCTTTTGAGACCTCAACTGTGGTGCCAGGGTAGTTGGACACGGCCACATAGGCCCCGGTGAGGCGGTTGAAAAGCATGCTCTTCCCAACATTCGGGTTTCCAACTATGGCAACTTTATGTTTTTTAGATGTCGATATTACGCTACGATCCCTCTTATCCTCTTCAGTTTTCATTTCCGAAAAGCTCCATGAACTGGACGAGTTTTTCGAGTGTAGTTGCGCTTATGGCATGTTCGACTTTGCACGCGTCCTTTTCTGCCGTATCCGTATCAACCCCGATAACTTCCGTAAAGAATTTGAAAAGTATGTTGTGGGTACGCTGGACCCTCCGTGCGACTTTCCTTCCTTCGGGGGTAAGCTCAACGTATTCGTACCTCTCATGGCTCACCAAACCATTTTCAGAAAGCACCTTGAGGGCACCTGTAACGCTCGGCATCCTAAGGTTCATCTTTCTCGCTATATCCCTCACCCTGACCACCTTTCTTCTGCCCTCGATTATCCTGATGGTTTCCAGGTAATCCTCCTTCGAAGCTGTAAGCTCTTTTTCTCTTCCCACTTTTCCACCTCCAACATTTTATAGGAATTATAAATAAATTTAGTCTAATCTAACTTTTATCTAAGATAACAGCAAACTTTCAGGGAGTCAAGTGCAAGTTAAGACATTCTCCTGCGGAAGCGCAGGATGCTCAGGCTGAAGGCTCCTATGCCAAGCAGGAGGAGCACAAGACCTTCCCTCCAAAGGACATCAATTCCCATGCCCTTCAGGAAGATCCCTCTGACTATCACCAGAAAATACCTGAGCGGTATGAGATAGGTGATATATTGTATCACCCCGGGCATGTTCTCTATAGGGAAGATAAGTCCCGAAAGGACAACATTAGGAGGGATGAAGAAAAATGCGGTGAGCATGGCCTGTTGCTGAGTTTTAGAGACGGTCGATACGAAAAGTCCTATTCCGAGCGTCGTGAGTAGAAAACAGAAACAAAAACCCGCAAGTAGTGGGAGATTACCCCTTATGGGCACGCCGAACCAGAACCTCCCGATAGCTATCACCACGCTTATATCTATAAAGCCTATGACTACAAATGGGATTATTTTACCTAAAAGCAGCTCATACGACTTTACAGGAGTTGCCACGATTTGCCCGATCGTCCCAAGCTCCTTCTCCCTTACAACGGCCATAGATGTCAGCACCATGGTAACTATCATAAGTATAAGCCCTATAAGGCCGGGGATCAGGAAAACGCTGCTCTTAAGCTCTTCATTGAACTCGACCCTCAGCTTTTCACCCAAGAATGCCCCACCGGAAACACCGACCTGTTCCAGGGACATCCTCTCGGATGAAAATCTTCCCACTATCGCCGAAAGATATCCCATAGCAACTGTGGCCGTGTTTGGATCGGACCCGTCGAAGATGGCAGGTAGCTCTGAACCAGTCCCCGACCTCAGATTTTCCCCGAAACCCCTGGGTATCACCACGGCAACGGAGGCCTGATTCCTGTCGAGGTAGCGATCGACGTCCCTCATGTCATCTATCAGATATCTGATATCAAAGTATTCCGTGGAGCCGATCCGTTCCACAAGCCTCCTCCCTTCGGAGGACCTGTCGAGATCGACGACCACCACCGGAAGGTTCCTCACGTCGAAAGTCACTGCATATCCGAGGAGTATAAGCTGCATGACTGGCATCAAGAACATGATTCTGAGGACAATCGCGTTGCGGCGGAGTTGTTTGACTTCCTTCCTTACTATCCATACTATCCTGTACATTCTGCTTTCCCCTCAGATCGAGAGCCTCCTCATCCTGAGGAAACTCAAAGTCAGAACCAAGGTCGCAAAAACCACCAGGCAGAGGAGTTCGCCCCATACTTCAAGCAGGCCCACCCCCTTGATAAATATTCCTCTGAGTATGACCAGATAGTACCTCGCAGGTATAAGGTAAGTGACAAGCTGTATCGGTCTGGGCATGCTCCTTATCGGGAATATGAAACCGGAGAGCACGAATGACGGTAACACTGCAGTGAGAAGGGAAGCCGCCATGGCAGCCTGCTGAGTTTCGACAACTGAGGAAATGAGAAGTCCTACCCCGAGCGTGGACGTGAGAAAAAACAGTGTGCCCACAAGAAGTTCCCCGAGGTTACCTCTCATGGGGACCCCGAAGAGGGTCCTTCCGATAGCTATAACCACAGCTATATCGAACAATGCCACAAGTATATACGGAATTATCTTTCCAATTATTATCTCGTAACCCTTGATGGGGGAGACCATTATATGTTCCATAGTCCCCATTTCCTTCTCCTTGGCTATAGCCATCGAGGTCATAAGCACGGTGAGAATCATCATAATTATGGCCGTCAGTCCGGGAACGATGAAGTTATGGCTCCTGAGCTCCGGGTTATACCAGATTCTCGCCCTATAATCAACAAGCGGTCTGACATTTCGGATCCCTTCTCTCCTGAGATATTTCATGCTCAGGCGTTCCGAGTAATCTCCCAGAACCTCCCTTACATATCCGAGCGCCACGCTTGCTGTGTTCGAGTCCGACCCATCTACAAGAGTCTGTATATCAGCTTTTCCACCGCGTGCAATCGACCTCGAAAAACCTTTCGGTATCACAATTGAAACCTTCGCGAGATTCCTGTCGAAAAGCCTATCGGTATTGCTGTAGGTATCTGTTTGTTCAACCACCGTAAAAAAGCCGGAGCCGGAGAACTTCGATACAAGCTCGCGGCTCTCTGTTGTGTTGTCACGGTCGAGAACGGACATCGGAATCCGGTTTATATCCGTAGTTATTCCATATCCGAAGAGGATGAGGAGCACGGCAGGGATTATACCCGAAAGGATGAGCGCTCTGGGATCGCGTTTCATCTGATGAAATTCTTTAAGAACTACAGCGAGGATGCGGGATGACATCTACTCCTCCTTCGTCAGTGCCACGAAGACATCCTCTATAGAGGGATTACCCTCCGAACTCTCATGGACCCTTATACCTGAGCCTTCCAGGAAGCTCACAACCTCATTGATGGCTCCCCCTTTCTCCTTCACGACAACGTGGAGCTCATCCCCGTATATGCTCACATCCTCCGCGAGACCACTCCCCCTGAGCACCTCACACCCCCTGTTAAGAGCGCTACATTTCAGGGTAAAGAAGGCCAAACCCTTGAGACCCGTCTTCACCTTAGCCGGTGAGTCATCTG
>CAZTBA010000212.1:0-10746 GCA_964611725.1 uncultured bacterium | reverse complement strand
CTTCGGCACCATACGTTTTTAAGCACTTACGCAAAACGCGCAAAGTGCTTTTTTTCTGCATTTTCGATTCTGATATTCAAATAGTATCCATCAAGATCTGTCTCCTCCACTGCATATATCAAATAGTCGGGTGCCAGATGGACATACCTCCTGAAAGGGGGTGAGGTATAGAGGGAAATTGTTGAAAACTGCTGTGATGCCAAGGGCTTTCGATGATAACCTTTCTGCTCTTAAAAAGGAGATGAAAGATGGGTAAAAGAACAGCCTTGTTGCTGATGTTAGTCATAATTCCGTCCCTGATGACCCTGCAGTGTGGCGGCGGTCGTGCTCCAGGCGTCAAGGAGATCAAGATCATCTGGGCGCAGTGGGATCCTGCAGACTATTTGCAGCAGATCGCTAACATGTACGAGAAGGAGACCGGCATTAAGGTGACAGTTGTGCAGGAACCGTGGGGGTCCTTCGGCGATCGATTCTTCACCGAGATGGCGGCTGGTGGCGATGCCTGGGATATGGTTGTTGGCGACAGCCAGTGGCTGGGCCAGGGCGCGACGCAAGGGCACTACATCGAGCTGACGGATTTCCTGGTGGACGAAAAGATAGCTGAGACGGTGACGGAAGCGACTCTAACCTACTACGGTGAATATCCGAGGGGCTCCGGCCGCTACTGGGCCTTCCCGACTGAGGGGGATGCAAGCGGGTGGGCGTACCGCAAGGATCTATTCGAGGACCCCAAAGAGAAGGCGGCTTTCAAGAAGAAGTATGGCTACGAGCTGGATGTGCCGAAGACATATGACCAGTTGGCAGACATAGCAAAGTTCTTCACTCGTCCCAAGAAGGGCCTGTACGGGGTAGCGATCTACACCCAGAAGGACTACGATGGCATTACTATGGGCGTAGAGAACACGATGTTCAATTGGGGTGCGCAGTGGCAGGATGAGAATGGCAATGTCAAGGGTATCGTAAACTCGGACCGTGCCATCCAGTCGGTGCAGTTCTACCGGGACCTGTACGAGTGCTGCCAGGTGCCTGGGCTGAGCAATGCCTTTTTCGCCGAGACGAATGACGCAATGATCGGTGGGCAGGCGGCTATGGCGATGAACTACTTTGCCTTCTTCCCGGCACTGGTGAATCCAAGCATCAACCCCTACGCTGAAGTAATGGGCTTCTTCGCCAACCCCGCAGGTCCGTACGGTGACCGGCATGCGGCACTGGGGGGACAGGGGATGAGCATCATCTCCTACATCAGCCCGGAGCGACAGAAAGCGGCGAAGGACTTCATCCGCTGGTTCGCACAGGAAAAAATTCAGTCGAAGTGGGCGGAGTTGGGTGGTTATACCTGCAACAAGAAGGTGTTGGCGTCTGACATTTTCCTCAAAGCGACGCCGTTCAACCCTGCCTTCGCGGAGACGATGACTTTCGTGAAGGATTTCTGGAATGTGCCAGTCTACGGTGAGTTGCTGGAGGTGGCACAGCGAAAGCTGTCGGAGTTTATCGTGGAGGGTGTGGGCACGGCGGAAGAGACGATGAACGTCATCGCAGAGGAGCACGACCGCATCCTGCGTGACGCGGGTTTTATCAAGGAATAGCGTAGGTCGTAAAGCGTAGAGCGTAGGGCGTAAGGCGTAGAGCGTAGGACGGTCCGTTTTTCGCCTTACGCTTTACGCCATACGCATTACCGGGGGATGTGTGGTGGCGAATCTGGGTGGATATAAAGATCTGGATGTATATCGGCTGTCGTTCAAGATGGCACTGGAGATCGTTGAAGAGACGAAGCGTTTTCCTAAAGATGAAAAGTATTCCTTGATTGATCAGCTTCGCCGGTCTTCGCGTTCTATCGCCGGCAATCTTGCGGAGGCCTGGGGAAAGCGAATGTATCGCAACCATTTTGTGAATAAGTTGAGCGACAGCTATGCGGAGGCCAATGAGACCCAGGTCTGGCTTGACTTCAGCCTTGCACACCATTATCTTGATGAGGCACGCTACGGTTATTTCGGTGAGAAGTACGACCATATCTCCCGTATGCTTTTCAACATGATGAAGAGACCCGAGGGATTCCTCATAACTCTGTAATGGGCACGGAGCGTTGGCTCTTACGCCTTACGCTCTACGCCCTACGCTTTGTGCTGTCCACAATCGAGGTCCCAATGAGTGATAGCCCCCACCAGCATGTTCAAGATCGCCGCCGCTATCTCAGTGACCGAGCGATCCTGAACCTGTTCATCTGGCCGACTCTGATACTGCTGATCGCCATGAACATCTTCCCGCTTTTTTACAGCCTCTATCTCAGTTTCACCGACTACTCGGCGATCGCGCGCCAGCCACCGTCGTGGATTGCGTTTCAGAACTTCCGTGATATCCTGAACGACAGGCAACTGTGGGTCTACTTCGCGACGACCGGTCGCTATGCATTGGCTTCTGTCGGGCTGCAGACGGTGCTGGGTTTCGGACTGGCCATGCTGGTGCGTGAGAAATTCCGTGGCAGTGGGGTTATCACTACACTGATCCTGATACCGATGATGATTTCACCGGTGGTGGTCGGGGTGTTCTGGAAACTGATGTATAATCCGACATTCGGCCTCTTCAACTATCTCCTGGGATTTCACAATCCCGCTACAGCGCCGGACTGGCTGGCCAGTCGCTGGGGTGGCCAGCCTGTTCCGGGCCTGGCACTCTGGGCGGTAGTGCTCGTGGATGTATGGATGTGGAGCCCGTTTGTAATGCTGTTGGTTCTATCTGGCCTGAACGCCATTCCACACTACCTCTACGAGGCGGCTGCGATTGACCGCGCCAGCTCGTGGTTCCAGTTCCGGCGTATCACACTGCCACAGGTTGGTCCCTTACTGCTGATAGCTGTGCTATTCCGTACCATCGAGGCCTTCAAGTCCTTCGACCTGGTGATGGGTATGACGGGTGGCGGTCCGGGCGACCAGACCGAGCTGATCGCCGTCAACCTCTATCGCCAGGCCTTCCTCGGACAGTGGCGGACAGGCAGGGCCAGCGCACTCGCCTACATCATACTCGTCATTATTATTGCGGTCAGCAGCATCTATATCAAGTATCTCAACCAGTTGAGAGGGGAGGACTGACTTATGGCAGCCTTTGCTAAGGTCGGCACACCCGGACCGGTCACGGAGGCCATGCGGGTGGACAAAGTCAGCCCCCGCGCGCGGTGGCTGCACAACATCCGTGCGATCGTCGTCGTAGTGGCTGCCTTGATAGGTCTGATCCCGGTCCTTGTGATGGGCATAACTGCCTTCAAATCCCGGGCCGATGCCGTGTCCGCACCCCCAAAAATCCTCTTTTCTCCCAGGATGGAAGGTCCTGTCTTCCTGATGACGGAACGCGCGGTTGCGTCGAAGGGGAGACTGGAAGAGCTTGAGAAACGCCGGGACGAACAAAACTGGTATGAGCGGGTTGCGCTCAGGAGCGGGCAGGAGATACTCGGACCGAGCAAGTACGCGTTCCGGTTGAGGAACTCGCTGATCATTGCCGGGCTTTCGACAATCATAGCGGTGGTGTTGGGTCTGTTCGCAGCCTATGCCTTCAGCCGCTTTGACGTCCCCGGGAAAGGCGACCTGCTGTTTTTCATCCTCAGCACCCGTATGCTGCCGGCAGTAGTGGTAACAATCCCGCTGTTTCTGATGTATCGCCAACTGAATTTGCACGATACACACCTCGGTATGATCCTGCTGTACACCGTCTTCAACCTGTCTCTTGCGGTCTGGCTGCTCAAGGGATTCATCGATGAGATCCCGCGCGAGTACGAGGAAGCAGCCATGGTGGACGGCTATTCCCGCTTGCGGGCCTTTTTCAAGATCGTGCTGCCTCAGGCGCTGACCGGCATCGCGGCAACCACGGTCTTCTGCCTGATCTTTGCCTGGAACGAGTACGCATTTGCCCTTATGCTCACCAGCGACCGTGCCCGCACCGCACCGCCCAGCATTGCATCGCTGCAGGGACGAGGCGGTTTTGAGTGGTCGGCCATTGCTGCCGGCAGCCTGGGGTTTCTGATCCCGGTTGTGATCGTCACCTTCGCGCTTCGCAGATATCTGCTGCGTGGGGTCACCTTCGGGGCGATAAGGCAGTGAAGTGCGCGTAGGGCGTAAAGCGTAGGGCAAAGGGTGTAAGAAAAGAAAGGCTTGTCGTTACTATTCATTAGGTATCGAGGGGTGCTTTTTCTGTCCGATTGTCAGTGGATGCAAGATGCACGGCATTAACAACGTATGATCCTGGTCTTTAGGCGTTTGCCAATCAGGACGAATGGAATGAATACCTTCCGCAGGCGAAACTATGGCCACCATTGAACTTCGACAGGTTGAGAAAAAATTCGGAGATCTGCACGCCGTCAAGCCGATGGACCTGATCGTTAATGACGGGGAGTTTCTGGTCCTTCTCGGCCCATCCGGGTGTGGGAAAACGACTGCCCTGCGTATGATCTCCGGACTGGAGGCGGTCACGGGCGGAACGATCTGGCTCGATGGAAGCGATGTGACCTGGCTGCATCCCAGCGAGCGCGACATCGCCTTTGTCTTTCAGTTCTTCGCACTCTATCCCCATATGACCGTCCGCCAGAACATTGCCTTTCCGCTGCAAGCCCAGGGCGAATCGCGGAAGACGATTGAGAAGCGAGTGAACGAAGTCGTGGATGTGCTGCGCATCGGGCACTTGCTCAGCCAGCGCCCCGGGAAGCTGAGCGGTGGGGACCAGCAGCGTGTCGCACTTGCACGGGCGCTTGTGCGGCGTCCTGCAGCCTTTCTGATGGACGAGCCCCTGGGTGCGCTCGACGCCGAGTTTCGCGAGGCGATGCGCGCCGAGATCAAACGTTTGCACATAGATCAGCACAACACGACGGTATACGTCACCCACGACCAGGTCGAGGCGATGGCCATGGGGGATCGCGTTGTGGTGATGTCAAATGCAGAGATACAGCAGGCGGGGACGCCGGAAGAGGTCTACCACGATCCTGCCAACCTGTTTGTGGCCCGCTTCATCGGCAGCCCGGGAATGAACCTCCTGAACGGACATTATGCCGGTGGCACCGTGCGTATGCCGGGTTCGGAGGACCGATACACTGTCCCACAGGAGTGGAATGGATCTCTGCAAGAGGCACTGAATGGCGAGGGCGACGTCATTCTGGGTTTCCGCCCGGAAGCTGCCGAGATCAATCCTGATGGCGCGCTGACCGGCAGGGTCTTTGCCACCGATATGCACGGGGCTTACACAATGCTCCACGTCAACATGAACGAAGATGAGATCGCCCATATCCGCGGTCAACGGTCGACTTACTATCCGATGGGTATGTCGGTACGATTTGACATCAACTCAGAAAAAGTAAGGTTCTTCGATCCCGAAACAGAGATGACGATCGATGGAAGGGCAGGGGATGAGTAACGTCGAACTGCGCCATATAAGCAAGCATTTCCCGGGGGTGACGGCCCTGAAGGACGTCTGTTTCTCGATCAAGGACGGCGAGTTCCTCGTCCTGCTGGGTCCCACCGGAGCAGGCAAAACCACCACGCTGCGCGTGATCGCCGGACTTGAGCGACAGGACGAAGGCAGCGTGCTGTTCGATGACCAACCGGTGGATCACCTGACACCTGCCGATCGTGACATCGCATTCGTCTTCCAGCAGTACTCCCTGTACCCGACGATGACGGTGTTCGATAACCTGGCTTTTCCCCTCCGCTCTCCGCTCCGGCGTCTGCCGAAGGATGAAATCAAGAAACGCATCGAGGATGCCTCCGAGAAGCTCCGCATCGATCACCTGCTGGAGCGTAAGACGGCGCATCTCTCGGGCGGTGAGATGCAGCGCGTGGCGATTGGACGGGCCATCGTGCGCGATCCTCGCATCTTTCTGATGGATGAGCCGCTCTCGAACCTGGACGCCAAGCTGCGCGAGGCACTGCGTATCGAGCTGCAACACCTCCAGAAAACACAGGGCAGCACCACGCTGTTCGTTACCCACGATCAGATCGAGGCGCTCACCATGGCTGACCGCATCGCCGTGCTCAACCTCGGGGAGATCATCCAGGTGGGCGCCCCTGACGACATCTATGACCGGCCGGCCACCACCTTCGTGGCACAGTTGGTCGGCACACCCCGGATCAACCTGTTTCAGGCCAGCCGACAACAGAGTACGATGTTTGTCAAGGACAGTGAGCTGCATCTCCCTGTGACTGATGACCGTGCCATACCATCCGATTTCTTGCTGGGTATCCGTCCGGAAGATGTGCAGGTGGATCCGATGGGTGGGTTTACCGGGCGGCTCGTCCTCACGGAGCCGCTTGGTGTGGAGACGATACTCCACATCCAAACAGGCAAATTGGATTTGGTGAGCCTCGTGCCAGGAATGAGCCAACTGAGAATCGGCGATGAGGTCCGGTTCAGCATCGCCCGTGAAAGGATTCATTTTTTCGATCTGAACGGAAAGCGCATCCATGCCTGATCCGATGATATCATACTAATCGAGACTGTCAACTAAGATTGAGTATAGCCATGGCTAAGATACGTCCACACGTTCCCGTACGCCTTACTGTCTCGGCAGTTGTGCTGCTGATTCTCGGCATCGTCGCAGGACCACAGATCCGATCCTCGTTCTCCGAGGAGACTTTGGCGAGGAATGTCCTGCTCAATGCCATCCCCTTCATACTGACCTTTGTCGGCGTCATATTGATCTATATCAGCATCATCAAACAGGTGGCCAGCGTACTCAATAACAATATCTCCTCCCGAATCCACCGCTCCGTCGGGGCAATCTGTATGGCAGGCATCGTGCTGGGTGTTGTGGGTATGTTTCAGCCGTGGTGGTTCGCTGCCTACCGGATTGGCTTCCTCGTGCTCCTCGTGTCCATGCTCGCCTACATCCTGTGGAACCATGTCACACCGAGGGAAGTGCGCCGCCGGGAAGATCTCGGTAGCGCGCCTGAAAACCGCTTGACATAATACTGGCAATCACTTATTTTCCCCTGATAAAATAGCGAACTGGAGTCAGGACAAAGAACCTCAGGAGCAGGAAATGCGAGAGGAGTGGCAGCAACTGCATTCGGACTCGATCGTCTGGATCCTCCACGACCACTTCTACCATCGTCTCGATGCCAACTCAGCTATGTGTGATGGTGGTGTGACGGCGAAAGTTGTTGTTCCGGTTGCCGACTTTGCGATCTATAATGACAGCCAGGGCGAGGATGACCTGGACTACTATCGCCATACCCTGGATCAGGTAGACGGATGGGCCGTCGAATCCTTAGCCAGACTCCAGCGCGCTCAGGAACTCTTCGGGTCGAGGCCGGACCGGTTCATCCTTGCCGAAGGGTCCGCGGATGTGCTGCGGGCAAAGCGGGAAGGCAAAGCAGCGATCTTTTTTGGATTTGAGGGTTGTAAGGCCTTCGAGGGCCGGATTGAGCTTCTACATGTGTTCTACCGTCTCGGGGTGCGGCAGATGCAGCTTATGTGGTCGAGGCCAAATCAGTTGGTGGATGTGTCTTCGGGGGCCTGGAAGCTCTCCGGTTTTGGCAGAGACGTAATCCAGGCTATGAATGAGCTCGGGATTGTGATCGACCTCGCTCATGCGCCCTGGAGCCTGTTCGAGGACGTGATAAAGCACAGCAACGACCCTGTCATCGTCTCACATGGCGCCCCAAACGGGGTGCACGCCGGATCAGGGGATATGTCCGCCGAACATCTTGCGGCCCTGAAATCATGCGGTGGACTTCTGGGGCTCCACTTCTGTCGGCACTACATAAACGGTCCTTTCGCCACTTTCGATGACTTTCTGGATGTGGTTGATTACCTTGTCGACGGAGGTTGCGAGGACGTTGTGGCACTGGGTGGGGATCTGTTTGAGGATGATTCCTACTTCCGTACACGCCATCAGCCTCCCTCGGGAGCGACCCACGAAAACTGGAGAGTATTTATCGAGGAGCTTAACGACATCCGCCTCATTCCTAATGTTACCCGCGGTCTTATGATGCGCGGTTATCAGGAGGCTGTGATCAGAAAGATCCTTGGAGATAACATATTGAGGGTGTATCGGAAGGTGTTGAGATCATAGATTTCGGAGGAGAGTATGGTTATAGATACGCATATGCACCTTATCCGGCCGTTTGACTCCAAAGGCAATCCACAGGTCTACTGCCCGGGTAAGGCGGCCAGTGCTGAGGATTACGTTGCCCTGATGGATCAATCCGGCATTGACAGGGCCTTTTTCATCAGTTGGTCCCCGGAGGACATACCATCTGACCTTCTGGTAAAGGGGATCGCCGTCGAGAGTGTACGCGAGACAATGAACAGGGAATATGCGCTGGAGGTGATGAGAAGGTTCCCAGACCGGTTCTATTGGTTCCCCTGCCATATCAATCCGAGTGTAGCGAATTATTTAAACATCGCGCACGAGAACCTCGAGCTCGGTGCTGCGGGCCTTAAGCTTGTCCCATCTTTCTGGGGTGAGCTTCCTGACGATGCCCGGCTCATTCCGATCTATGGGTTGGCACAGGATTATGAGGCCAACATCATTATCGACACATCGTACTGGTACCTTGGGAAAGACTATCCGGCCGATCCTGAAAGCCTACCCCCTGGACATCGGGATGTCGCAAAACGCGTCAAGGATTTTGAGGATTACACGAAGCACCTCGATCCGATCTTTACCTCCTACCCGGATATCAACTTTCAGCTTGCGCATGCCGGAGCCCGTAAATTCACCCCGGAAAACGCATACAATATGGGGAAATTCATGAGTGAATACCCCAACGTGTTTGCGGATCTCGGAGCACTTTCACTCGATTCCCAGGAGCATATCACCCCACGGGCACTCGAACGCCTTGTAGAGGCAGCAGGCGCGGATCGGGTAATGTTCGGGACAGACTGGCCACATTTTGCACAGGGCAGTGTTATGAGCGAGGTGATAGGGCACATACGGCGTCCGGGGAGGTTCCCTCAGGAGGTAAGCGAGATGATACTTGGCGGCAACGCCCTCCGCTTCCTGAAGGGGCGCTCTCCGGGTTTGAGGTAGGGGCTCCGCAGAACTCGCTCACACAAACGGTCCACCGGAATTTTCTGAATGAGGCGAGGCCTTTAGCCTTTGTCAGGATAGAGTGCGGTAGGCATGCTACGTAAAGCTAAGAGATCTTTAAAATGCTCCTTGGCATTTTCTGTTGTTTAGAGAATCGTCCAAACTCTCGAAGCAATGAGAAATCATAAGCGGTCAGCAGTCAGCAAAAACTGAAAGCTGAATGCCTGCCGAAAATTAACAGAAGCTTCGCAAGAATTACTTAACGGTTCAATAAAAGGAGGATTGCTATCATGGCCATAATTGATTTTGGCGGCGTTAAGGAGGAAGTAGTCACACGGAAAGAGTTTCCCATATCAAAGGCTCGTAAAGTTCTCAAGAATGAAAAAATAGCTGTAATCGGATATGGGGTACAGGCACCTGCGCAGGCGTTGAATATGAAAGACAACGGCTTCTCCAATGTGATCATTGGACAGTCAAAGAAGTTCGCAAAGGATTGGGATCGGGCAAAGGAGGATGGCTGGAAACCCGGAGAAGATTTGTTTGAAATAGAAGAAGCCGCTCAGCGCGGAACGATCATCGAGTTACTGATCTCCGATGCGGCTCACAGGGCAGTCTGGCCTGTGATAAAGAAGAATCTGAATCCAGGTGACGCATTGTTCTTTTCGCATGGATTCTCGATTGTATACAAGGATCAGACTAAGGTGATTCCCCCCGAAGATATCGATGTAATTATGGTTGCTCCCAAAGGATCGGGGACATCTCTTCGCCGCAATTTCCTTTCGGGTGCGGGAATTAATTCCAGTTTCGCTGTCCATCAGGATGCAACCGGTCGGGCGAGGGATCGCTGCATCGCATTGGGAATCGCCATCGGATCCGGGTACCTTTTCCCAACGACTTTCGAAAAAGAAGTCTACAGCGACCTGACCGGTGAGCGTGGGGTGCTGATGGGTGCTCTCGCTGGCATTATGGAGGCGCAATACGACGTTCTTCGAAAGCACGGACATAGTCCGAGCGAGGCATTCAATGAGACAGTCGAGGAGCTGACGGAGAGCTTGATCCGGCTCGTGGGTGAGAATGGCATGGACTGGATGTATGCCAATTGCTCTGCCACGGCCCAGCGCGGTGCTCTCGACTGGAAGCCGAAGTTCAAGAAGGCTGTAATGCCTGTGTTCAAAGAGCTCTACAAGAGGGTGGAATCCGGAGTGGAAACCCGGCGAGTAATCCGTGCGTGTGGCAAGCCCGATTACCAGGAGCAGTTGAGGAAGGAACTGGAAGTTATGGGGAACTCCGAAATGTGGCAGGCAGGCAAAGCCACCCGTGCCCTCCGCCCGAAGGAAAAGGCAAGAAAAATTACAAAGTCCGTGAAAGGAATCGCAGGAAGAAAATCGAGTTGACTTTGAATTAACGGCCGAGCTTCAGATCGGTGGGTTGACCGTGTATAATGAACCCGATCCGAAATTTTCACTTCCTGCTCATAAATAGTCCTTGATCACGTCTTCCCGGGCCCTCTGAGGGTTTCGAGCCTCAGAGGGCCCATTCTCTTGGCAAGGGTAGGGGCCAAAAGCACCCGATTCCGACAGGCAGAAAATTATACCGGGGAGGAACTCCTCCTCAAACTCAAAAAGCGATTTCCATTCGTGGGTCTTGCAGTAATCCGCAAGCCATACCTTTAACCCTCCTTTTCTGGTAGTCTCCCTCTTGAATGTTTCTGTGGGATGAATTATATTTATCTCACC
>CAZTBA010000211.1:0-10776 GCA_964611725.1 uncultured bacterium | reverse complement strand
CCCTCTGGTTCCGGTGGACGTTCCAGGCCTGCGCCGATGAAAGGGTTCATAGATGCGCCCGATTTCTTCGCAACCTCAAATCCGAGTTGAATCAACTGCTCAAGTGTCTCCAGAGTTTTCTCTACACCCTCACGTTCAAGGACAACTCGCATGGCTTCAACAAGAGTCCCCCGTGTGATGAAACCCTGGGGTGCGGCCACGTCAATTCCCGCAAGTTTTGAAACCTCTTCGCGCCCTTCCGGCGTAAGGCTCAGACTCGCCAGACTCCACATCGCTTCGCAGGTGGGAGCAAGGAATTCGATTAGACCGGGATCGCGCAGGAGATGGCCTGCCACGGAAAGCTTCTCTCCCGCTTCACGCTGCGCGCCTTCGGTGATCGGCAGGAAAATGGCAGATTGATCGCCGTCGAAGTCGGCATTCAACATCCTGCACACAAGCGGATGGATACGGATCACATTTCCCGAACACCGAACCGGATGAAAGGCCAATAGTGACGTCGGCATAATCGTCGGTGCACGGTTCAAAAGTACCCAGGAACGTGCCATAATCTTATCGAGGACCTCAGTTGCGCGCCGGCTACGGTCATTCACTTCCTTCTCATTTCCAAGCTTACGTATGACCATCGGACCGAAAAGATCCCAGGCTATATCCTCCGCAAGACCTACCTGGTCTATACCCAGCTCTGTCCCCGGGGAAATTACAGTTCGTGCGCTGAAGAGGCTCCTTCCGCGAAGTTTGAGGTGAACAGGCATCAGAAGCACATCGAAGAATTCCTTCACCCGCACTTCAAGGTCGATAAGTGCCTTTTGCATCAGGCTTTCAGGGGCCTGGCTCGCAAGCATCCGCTCCAACTTGCAGTTGGCCTCGACGAGCGCACCGTATTCGGGAAGCTGCTCAAATACGCCGATCTCATCTAGCTTGCGTTCACGCAGCCATGGATGCGCAACCGAATGGGCAAGCTTGAGCGTGGCTCCCTCAGGTGAAGCGAACCGGAAAACGAGCTTACCATCTTCGAGTTCTGCGCGTATGCCAGCAACGTGCAGGCGCCTGACAAGTTCAGAGAATTTCGGGGTCGGCGGTCCAGCCTGTTCGACAGCTCCTGCAGCGACCCGGGCAGTAAGTGTATCAGCGTCATCTCGATCTTCGGAACGCGTGTTGAAATCTTCCATAATGTTTTCAAAAGCCCCTATATCGCGCAGGGCGTAATATTCCATCTCCCCCTGCAGATTCGGCATTCCGGACACAGACGTATGTATTTTCTTGCGTGCGATGTGAAAGGTACGTCCCCAGTAGATCCAGCCGACTGTGCCCGCCCGCTTGAGCTTCTTTCCATCGCGTCCAAGCGTGAGCGTCTCCATCCCGGATTCGGGAAAGCCGGCTTTACCGAGGCGTTCGTGGAGCTCGTCCTCGTCCGGTGCATGGAAAGGCGGCACGACGGCTGGAGCCCCTTCGGCGCGGGCGATGCGGCTCATCACGGCTTCGCGGATCTGGCCGAAGTTGAGGCGGGTTTGACAGCCGATGAAACTGAAGATAAGTTCCACGGGAGTTCCGTCGGAGAGGTGGGGCATCTCATCGTCGGGTAAGATCATGCTTACGGTACCCTTTGTCCCATGGCGATTGCTTAGCTTATCGCCCACTTCCACAGGATAGGGATAATTGAGGCGTTTTGCACAGGACTCACTGATCACGATACCGTCTTCAAAAGTGTCAGCGCCCCAGGAGATGAAGGCCGTCAGGAGATTGCGGCCGCACCAGAAACCGGGCACATCCGGCTCGTTGCCGGTCTGGACGAGCGCAGGTTCCGGATCGGGCGGCACCATCCACTGGCGCATCATGTTTACTCCCATGAGCTGTCTGTTAGGGTCATTGTGTTCGAGAAAAGGCACAAACGATGCGGAGAGTCCGATCGCAGCTTCAGGATTATCATCCACAACGGCGAGCTTCCCCTCCCGGATCTCAGCTCCGAGGGCGATGCTCAGTACACGTCCTATGTTCGGTCCCTCCGGGGTCTCGAATGGACAGACGCGACCCAGATGCCCGGGGGAAAACTGTTCCTCCGGCGTCCGGGGTACAGGGAATGCTGTACGTTGATATGATCCGTCACGAGGCTGGGCCTGAGCCCAGATACCCAGTTCTTCTGGGTCCATAACCAGGATACGCCGGAGGTGGGTATGGCGGTCGAGCCAGTTGGTCTCCTGAAGGTCATTGACTGTTGGGTAACCGGTGAGAAATCCCTTGATCCACCCATCGAGTGGAAACCACGACCTCGCAAGCGGTTCGTCCCAGGGCAGGTCACATGAAGCCTCTCCCAGGCGTCCTTCGATGTAATCGTAAATCTGCTCGCCGACGCAGCGGATCTCGGCGATATCCAGTTCCTCCTGATAGGCGATCGGGACGACGACGCGGCGCTTCCCGTCGATTTCAAATATACCGTCTTCATCAGGTTGTGGGACATCGCTGTACTTTATCTCGACATCACCTGATGCCGAAAAAATTGAGACCTTCACGCTGCAAGTATACTGTCCGGTCGCCTCGACATGATATCCCGCGAGTGGCAGCCGTGCAGCGAGGAGTTTGGGCAGACTGTCATTCAGAAAACGGTCAAACGATGTCCTGTGCCAGGGTGCAGATATGCTAAGTGTCATTTATATCCCCCCTATTCTGTTTCGATATCTTTCCATTCAAGGGCGAGACGTTTCACAGCGTAATGCAATCGCGACTTGACGGTCCCCTGTGGAATGTCGAGTGCTTCAGCAACCTCCCGTATTTCCATCTCCTCTTCGTGCACCAGGCGGAAGACCTCACGCTTACTCTCGGGCAGTCCATCGACTAATCCTTGTAACAGCTTCCGTCGTTCGGACAGCTCAAGTACTGCATCCGGCCCGAGCGCTGAAGCATCGATCATCCAGCCGGGGGCGGGATTTTCGTCCTCTTCGTCTTCCATATCTGATGGTATCTCGAGCGGCTGCTGCCTGCGGCGGCGTACCGAGCGCAGGTAGTTGAGTGCGAGGTTCATCGCGATGCGGAAGAGCCAGGCCTTGAACGCCCCTTGGCCGCCCCACTGCTCAGCATGCGTCCATACCCGAAGGAAGGTCTCCTGAACCAGGTCGTCGGACGCACTCTCGTCGCGCACGGTGCGCACCAGATACAGCCGGATCGTTTCGCTGTAGCGCGTAAACAGTGCCTCGAAGGCACTTTCATCGCGCTTCAGTATCCGTCCCATCAAGTCTTTATCGGATTGCATCATAGGGGCCCTCTACTACACAAGACACCGCAGCGGATGCGAAAGTTCATTTGATGGTGGGGAAAAATCTTCAGGGCATCGTATATTGATAGGGGAAAAAATTCGCCGGTGGGCGAATGGGGAAAAACCTCTGATTTTTCTTTTATTCTTTACGGCAATTACTATAAGCGCCTGTCCGACATTAAGTCCTTCAAAATGCGAATTGTTTCTCTACTATGAGCAAGATAAAATCATCCTCCCTCCGGGGGATTTATCTTACTCTTAATTCCCTTTCTTATCTCCCTCTTCCTCCGCTCCCAGAAATCTATCCTTTTCCTTATTATCTTTTCGTGGCCGTAGTTTGTGGGTTCGTAATATCTCCTGCCCCTGAGCTCCTCCGGGAGATGTTCCTGGCCCGAGTAGCTGTCCTCGGAATCGTGGTCATACATATAGCCCCTGCCGTATCCGAGATCCTTCATAAGCCTTGTCGGGGCATTCCTTATGTGGAGGGGGACGGGGAGACTTCCTGTCTCCTTGACATCTTGTTTCGCACGGTCGAAGGCCTTGTAAAGGGCATTGCTTTTGGGGGACGTAGCCAAGTATACCACAGCCTCGACCAGTGCCAGCTCCCCTTCGGGCGAACCCAGGAAGTGATACGCATCTTTCGCCGCTGTCGCCACCGAGAGGGCTATCGGGTCCGCCACGCCGATATCCTCAACGGCCATACGGATAATCCTCCTGGCTACGTAGAGCGGGTCCTCCCCGGCTTCGAGCATTCTCGTCACCCAGTATATGGCGGCATCGGGGTCACTCCCCCGGACACTCTTATGGAGTGCTGATATAATGTTGTAATGTTCCTCACCTGCTTTATCGTAAAGCAGGGCCTTTTTCCCCACGACATCCTGTACCAGGTCGAGCGTCACTCCCTTTAAATCATCCTCGCCGGGGGGTGTTACTATAACAGCCATTTCGAGCAAATTAAGCACCCTCCTGGCGTCTCCATCCGCATAGTTCGTCATAAAATCGAGCACACCCTCCTCGAGGCTCACGCGGTAGTTGCCGAGTCCTCTTTCGGAGTCCTTCAATGCATGCTCTACGATAAGCTTTAGATCGGACTCGCTTAAAGGGTTCAGGACATAGACCTTAGTACGGGAAAGAAGGGCAGAGTTGACTTCAAACGAGGGGTTTTCCGTGGTCGATCCAATAAGTATTATAGTGCCATCTTCGACATGAGGGAGGAAAGCATCCTGCTGGGCCTTGTTGAAACGGTGTATCTCATCGACAAATAGTATAGTCCTGTGGCCATTTGACCGGTAGGTCCTTCTGGCACCATCTATCACCTTCCTTATATCTGCAACACCTGAGACGACAGCGCTGAAGGAGACGAACTCCGATTCTGTCCTCAGTTCTATAATCTTAGCTATAGTCGTCTTGCCGCTTCCCGGTGGCCCCCAGAATATCATTGAGAAGAGTTCGTCGCTCTCTATCGCCTTCCTGAGGGGTCTCCCCGCGCCGAGTATATGTTCCTGACCGACGAGCTCGTCCAGGGTGTGGGGCCTCATCCTGTCCGCAAGGGGTGCCTCCGCAGAGATTTCGGTCTCCGGCTGCGCCGTCCCAAAGAGGTTTAAAGGTTCG
The DNA here is from genome assembly GCA_964611725.1 of uncultured bacterium. GTDB lineage: Bacteria > Latescibacterota > CAZTBA01 > CAZTBA01 > CAZTBA01 > CAZTBA01. The sequence goes on along the minus strand of CAZTBA010000211.1, from coordinate 5,918 downwards.
CCGTCTTTCCTATTGTATTTCATCTAATTTCCCGGAAGTTGGAGGTACCTCTCCACAGACCTCAGGACCACCTCAACACCTATAGGCAGTACATCCTCATCGAAATCGAATTTGGGGCTGTGATGTGGGTGGACAAAACCTTTGTTGGGATTCGCCGATCCGAGGAAGAAATAGCACCCTGGAACCTTCTCTAAGAACAAAGCCATATCCTCCCCCCCCATGCTCGGTTCGGGAACAATCACATTGCCATCTCCAACAACCTCAACTGCGCAGGCCCTCACGATCTCACACATTGACTCATCGTTTACAAGCATCGGAAAGCGCCTGGTGTATTTGAACTCGTAGCTCGCCCCCATGGCCGAGGTAACACCTTTTATTATCTCTTCAATCCGCCCTATTATATTATCACGGACCTGGGGATCGAACGATCTCACAGTCCCGCATATCTCAGCCGTGTCTGCAATTATGTTGAACTTCGTCCCGCTGTGGAAGGTTCCGACCGTAACAACAGCGGGTTCGATTGGAGATATGTTGCGGCTTACTATGGACTGAAGCATGGAGACCGCCTGGCAGCCGACCAGGATTGCGTCCACCGTCTGATGCGGTCCGGCACCGTGCCCTCCCCTGCCATGGATCACGGCCTCGAACTTGTCTGCAAACGCCATAAGCGGTCCGGATCTGATACCGACCTTGCCCGAGCTGAGATCGTTCCATATATGCAGGCCTATAGCGGCATCGACCTTTGGGTCATCCAGGACGCCTTCGGCTATCATCGGCCCGGCTCCGCCAGGCTCCTCCTCGGCCGGTTGGAAGACAAATTTCACGTTTCCCCGGAGGTTGTCCTTCCTTTCCGACAACAGTTTCGCCGCCATGAGCGCTATAGCCATATGTCCATCGTGGCCGCATGCATGCATAAAACCCTTATTCTCGGACCTGTAATCGGCCTGGTTTTCCTCATCTACAGGAAGGGCATCCATGTCCGCCCTCACCATGACCGTTTTCCCTGTAGTTCCTCCCCTGAGAAGCCCCACAACCCCGGTCTTGGCGACTCCGGTTTTCACGTCGAGCCCGTAGCTCCGCAGCTTTTCGGCGATCACCTGTGAGGTTCTATATTCCTCAAAGCCCGGCTCAGGGAACCTGTGGAATTTTCTCCTTAACGATATAAGCTCATCCTTTATGCTAACTGCCTCACTGCTTATCGATGGCATGGGCTACTCCTCACAGTTTTGAGCAAGGCCATCCAAGAAACCAAGAAATCTATTTATATCTGAATTGAAGGCTTCCAGAATTTCAGTGAAGGGAGCGGTTAAATCCTCGATTTTTCCCCATTCGAGATGCGAGCCATAGACATTTCTGAAAAGATGTCGGAATCTGAAGTAATCCTTCAGCCTATCCGTTGTACCACTGCCTATTACAGCAGGTCTTACCTCAGGTATTTCGAAAGTCATCCTGTTGAGAAGCTGAAAGTGCCAATTTTCGCCTTTGGGGGGTTCGCCGTCAATCTCCGAAGCTATCCTCTCAAAGATCTTTTCCACTCCGCAGTAAAAATCGTGGAGTATGCTACCCGTGGCCCGGATCTCGATCGAGGAGGGATTTTTCCCAAACCTCTTTAAGGTCAGATTGAGCTCATCCAGAAGCTGGTTCAGACTCTCAAGTTCGGACTCTACATCAGCCCTTACCAGCGCGAATTTCCGTGCTATCATAAAGCACTTCCCCATCCGAAATCACACGGTTTTTCATCCGAGCTGAAGCATCCTCGAACGGTATAAGGTCAACCTCGAAACCGCCCTCCGAAACTATATCCCAGACATCGTTAAGGGCAGCAATATATCTTTTAGAAGAAAGGCCCTTAACGACCAGGTCAATATCGGATCTATCATGGAATCTTTCGCCGCCAACGGCAGATCCTGTAAGGTAAACCTTGTCAACCCCATAGCGCCCCGCCAGAACTTCAGCGCATTTGAATGCAATAATCCTTGCCCTTTCAGCCCTTTTCTTCCTGTCCAGCCGCTCACTCTTCAGACGCTCGTTCCAGGAGGTTATATATTTGCCGTAGTAGCTTCTGTTTTCCATGGTCTCTCACTTTTAGATTAAAATAAACATCTATTTATCCAAAATCAAGTAAACTTATGAGCCGCCCCTCCCTCGAGCTTAATACGTGAAGCAATAACCTCCCGCAGGTTCGGGGCCTGCGGGAGGTTGAATTGAGGCTTTTTAGTATTATCGTTTCGGGACCCTTCGGATTTCTGAAGCCATACCGTCAGAGAACTATTTCCAGTAGCGCGATACTTTTTCCATCGAGCCTGGTCCAGTCGCTTATCTCGAACCTGTTGCCGTCGGCATCAACTATCAGGATATGGGTCTCCGAAAGGTTTATCACGTCCTCCTTAGTATTTTTCACCACGAACTCCCTTGAACCCCTCGTTGTCTCGACATCCCAGTAGGAAGCTCCCATCTCAAATTTCAGTGATTTTATCTTTCTTATCTCAGGTGTGAGATAGCGTCTTCCTATCTCCTCCTCCACTACAACCATTGAGTCAGGGTCAAGTCCCGAGGGATCAATTATCATCCCGATCTCCTCGTTATCCTTGTTGAGCAAAGAGATATATCTGTCAGGAGATGAGAGAGGAGCAGCCTTGACCACCTTTACCCTCTCATACGAACAGTTATCCTCAACTGAAAGTTCTATGGAAGAGCCATCCTTCCTTGTAAGCCGAATCTTCTCCGGATCCAGTATTTTTACCGTGAAAGCCTCGCCCTCGGAATTCATAAAACATCCTCCAGATTATCCATCCACAGCCTTCATCTTCGAGAGCTCGCTCTGCATCTGTACGAGCTTATAGTATATATCTTCCTTTGCCACAAGCTCATCGTGCGTTCCTACCTCGGCAACCTTCCCCTTATCGAGTACCACCAGCCTGTCCGCATTCCTCAACGTGGAGAGCCTGTGAGCGATAGCGAACGTGGTCCGCCCCTTGATGAGCCTTGAAAGGGCCTCCTGGATCTGGCGTTCGGTCTCCGTATCGACCGCTGCGGTCGCTTCGTCAAGTATCAGTATCCTGGGATCGCGAAGTATAGCCCTTGCTATGGAGATCCTCTGCTTTTCTCCGGCGGAGAGCTTGTTGCCGCGCTCCCCGACAAGGGTGTCGTATCCGTCGGGCTTATTTATTATGAAGTTATGGGAATTTGCTGCCTTTGCAGCACTCACTATCTCTTCGAATTCCGCGCCTGGCTTTGCGTAGGCTATGTTCTCAGCTATCGATCCATTGAATAGAAAGGGTTCCTGGAGCACAGCACCCACCTGACTCCGCAGGTCTTCGAGCTTTACCTTCCTTATATCGACCCCATCTATCATAATGGTACCGTCATCAGGCTCATAGAAGCGGCAGAGGAGGTTTATCACCGTGGTTTTGCCGACCCCCGAGCGACCCACAAGCCCTATCATCTCGCCAGCCTCGACCTTAAGGTTTATATCATAAAGCACCTGCTTTCCCTTTTCATATCCGAAGTCCACACCCTCAAACTCGACATCTCCCCTTACAGATGGCATCGACACGGCATCGGGGGCATCGTATGACTCGGGCTGCGAGTCGAGAACCTCGAATATCCTTTCAGCCCCCGCAAAAGCCCTCGTCATCCAGTGGTTTAACTGGCTGAGCCACCTTAGAGGGCCGTAGAACATATTGAGATACCATATAAAGGCCATTAATGCCCCTATTGTAAATTCCTCGTTATATATGACGCTCCTGCCACCGAGGAGCCAAGTTAAGTAGGCTCCAATCCCTGTCAGGAACATCATCACAGGGTAATAGGTATACCATAACCTGTCGGCGGACACTCCCGTCCTGAAGAGGGCCAGGTTTTTGACCCTGAACCTCTCGACTTCCTGCTCCTCCTGGGCGAAGGCCTTGACGACCTTTATGCCGGAGATCGACTCGTTGAGCCTTCCGGAGAACTCCGCAAAATTCTGCCACAACTTGTGAAAGAGCTTCCTCATCTTTCTCCAGAAGAAGAGCCCACCGAACACCACAATCGGCGTGGGGACGAGTACGAAGAGCGTAAGTTTCCAGTTCATAAAGAAGAGGATGATGATTATACCGGTAAAGAGCACGGTGTGGACGAAAAGATTGGGTATGCCGTCTACCAGGAAGCCCCAGAGCATATCGCTGTCGTGCGTGACCCGGGACATTATGGCACCGGTTTGCCTCTTATCGTAGAACTTGAGTGTGAGCCTCTCCAAACAGCTACAGAGCTGAGCTCTTATATCCATTGTGACCTTCGCACCGAGCCATGCCGCGAACCACCCGTGTACGACGTTGGCAAATGCGGTGAAAACCCCTACTCCCACAAGCCCAAGCACAAGGATAGCAAGTAATCTGAAGTTTTCCACCTTCTGATCAGGCGGAAGACTACCTCCTAACGCTGGGGTAAGGACCTCATCTATAATCTTTCTCTGTATCTGTGGGGGGAGAAGCATGGACAATGTCCCTACAAGCATCATGGAGGCCATGATCGCAGCTCTAAGCCAGTAAGGCCTTAGATAGCCCATAATCCTGAGAAGAACTGCTCCCTTATGGACACAGGCGGGACATATCCCACCTTTCTCAGGAAGGAGCCGCCCGCACCTCTCGCACCTCGTCCTTTCCGGCTCACCAAATTCCGGCATATCCTCGCCCTTGGCAAGGCGTTCTATAGCCTTAGCTGCATCGGAGAATTTCCCGGAAAGCGAATTCGAGAAGTAAATGGGATCTGAAACCTTTCCATCAATCTCAATCTCCAGTCTTCCTCCACCTACCAGCAGCTCGGATTTGGCGGATTTGATCTCCTTGAGGGAGATCTCAAATGGAATTTCGGAGAGATCGGATGGGAAAGCAAAGAGCCTCCGGTCGGTTACGACAAGCCACCGCTTTCCGAAAGTCCCGTCTTCTCTGAGGTCGCCCGCCAAGCTCATGCGGACTTCCTCATCGGGACCAATTATCCCTTTGAGCTTTTCCTCGACATCGGGCGGTAGTGGTTCTGAAAGCAACATGGCTCTGTACCCCGCTAAACATGATACGTGCTAAAAAACAAAAGGCCGTGGAGGAAACCCCACGGCCGCGAACATTCAAGCTGAAACTAAATTAAACGAAGCCCACAGCCGGGACCTCCAAAAGATTTGGGTGGAAGGGGACTTCCAAACTGCCGGATGTATTCAGCAGTCGGATAAATTCAATCGGCATGAACTTTAGCATTTTCAATCTATATCCCCCTTCCGTTCCCGGAGAAGCTACAAAAGTTATAAACGAAAAGACAAAACCATGGGATTCACCTTCAATGGAAACATCGGTCCTATTCGTGGGCGTAATAAAATACATCCCATCCGATTTGTCAAGTACAAAATTGCTAATTTCCGAACATGTTAGGTCAGTTTGACACTATAAATCCTTAATCTCCTTGACATGGGAGCAAACAACGGGTTAAATTTTCCTATAGCTCGGCTGGCAGTCAGATAGTGTAATAGCCTTTCTGGCTGACTTCTCAATACTGAAAGCCCAATGGGCAAAACTCAATTGTAGTCACTCTTTATGGGCGGAGGAAATAATCTTATTGTCAAATGAAATGAGTTTAAGAGCCCTAAGAAACGGAGTTTGATATGAGGCCAACGGAGATGGAGTATTTCCTCAAGTTAGCTCTCGATGTGGCAACTCGCTCGACATGTCTGAGGAGAAACTACGGCTCAGTAATAGTCGATAAGCGAGGCCATATAATCTCGACAGGTTATAATGGGCAGCCCCACGATATCGAACACTGCAAATCCTGCTACAGGAAAGATATGGGGATACCCCAGGGGCAGAGGTATGAGCTTTGCAGATCGGTACATGCCGAGGTCAACGCCCTCCTGATACCGACGATGGATGCCTGTGAGGGCGGTATAATGT
>CAZTBA010000210.1:0-10800 GCA_964611725.1 uncultured bacterium | reverse complement strand
AGGGCATGCCCTGCCCTTGTATCGGTTATCATGGTAATACCATGAATATGGTTTGGCATTACAACCATCTCATCTAATATCATTTTCTCATCTATTATCTGTCCAAACAGGCATTTCTGTCCGTCGGTGCAGATGGCCACAAAATAGACAACAGGAAGGGAATAATCGTATCCTTGAAACATGAGCAAAAACCCAAAAACATCACTGAAACTTGCCTAATTCCTGATTATTTCACATCACTGTCTCATCCAACTCCATGCCAAGGTCTTCGTAAAGCTTCCTTCTACCCACTTTATCATTTTTGAGTTCCCGATGAGCGTATTTCGCTACGTCCCGGGCGATCTTTGAAGGGACGACTATTACGCCGTCTCCATCGGCGACGACAATATCTCCGGGATTTACCGATATGCCCCCCACAGCAACGGTAATATCCTTCGCATCGAATTGTAGCCTTCCCTGAACCATTGACTGAGATATAAGTCTTGACCAGAAAGGAACCTTCTGTATGATTATCTCATCCGTATCACGCACTCCTCCGTTGGTGACGTAACCCCGTGCTCCGCTTCGTATTCCAGCCAGCGTATTGTTCGAACCCATAAGACCGGCGTCCACACCGCTCTGATCGATCACACAGAAATCCCCCTCTTCGATATCATCCATCCAGGGGTATGGACACACATTCTCATAATACCATGAGGACCATTTAGTATAGTCCTCGGGCGACATGGTTGGTACCGTTCCCTCATATGGGACGTAGCGGACAGTTTTCGCTATGCCTACAGCCCTCGTGCGAAACACCGGTCGGATGGAAGGTGACATCGAACCGACGTGATGCATCATCATCCAGTCCATCCCATCGCGCACGTCGGCAACGCGGAGATCTTTGTAGAGACCGAGCAGCTCATCCCTTTCATCTTTCGACATTTTCATGGGAGTTCCTCCATGGTCAGCAACTTTGAACATCAACTCGACTTCGCATCCATCTTTATTGCACTTATCGCAGAGCAATATAAAGTGGATATGGGTAGCTGTCAACTGTTGAAAGCTTCTCAGAAACGTTGCAGCGGAGTTTTTCTACAACGGAACGGCACCTGAGGAAGTATCACAAAGATATTGATAAAACTTCCATGAATACTTATAATGGCTTTCGGATCAACGGGAACTGCTAAAATCCTGTAGATGTTCAAACCGAATGAGCTGTTCCTGCAATACCGATTTAGAATAATCTCGACTGGCAAGTTACAGTGTGGTGTTTCATGTTTACTGAGGAGGTGCATATTCATGTTTAAGACATCGGGCCTTATTTCCGCTATCTGCATCTGGATTGCACTTCCGGGATGCACGGAGAAATCTGTTTCACCTGAGCTTCCGCGTGAGTTGAGGGTTGCCGAAAGGAGCCTGATCCAATCGGACAATAGATTCGGCATCAAACTCTTCAAGGAAATTAATATCCAGGAAGAACGGAATAAAAATATTTTCATCTCACCCTTGAGCGTTTCAATGGCACTGGGAATGACCTACAACGGTGCTGACGGAAGCACTAAAGAAGCAATGGAGACAACCCTCGAGCTTTCCGGCCTGACAACCGAAGAGATAAACGAGTCTTACGAAAGCTTGATAGAGCTGTTAACCGGACTCGATCCGAAAGTGAAGTTCCAGATTGCAAACTCAATCTGGTACCGCCAGGAATGTTCCTTCGAGAAGCAGTTTATCGATCTGTGCAAGACATACTTCAACGCAGAGGTAAGCGGATTGGACTTCAGCGATCCCGAAGCTTCAAGCAGGATAATGAACGGCTGGGTGGACAGGAATACCAATGGAAAGATCGAAGAGATCATAGATCCGAATGACATTGATAGTGCCACGATGATGTTTCTCATCAACGCTATCTACTTCAAGGGCACCTGGACCTATGAATTTGATAAGGGTCTGACGGCTGACGATCAGTTTACAGGGTCCGATGGGCTGAAAATGCCCTGCAAGATGATGAAACAGAAAGGTGATTTCCAATATTTCGAGACCGATGACTTTCAGGCCATAGACCTGCCCTATGGAGATGGTAAATACAGCATGACCATCCTTCTCCCCAAACCACACAGGACTGCGGATTGGCTGATTACGGAGCTCAGCCCCGAAAACTGGACCGGATGGATCGGCCGTTTTCAGACAACTTCGGGAACCCTCTATTTCCCGAAGTTCAAGCTCGAATATAAAATCACTCTGAACGATGTCCTGAAAGCCTTAGGGATGGAAATCGCTTTCGGTGCTGGAGCCGATTTTACCAGAATGTATGAAGGTGGTGGTTTGTATATCGACAAAGTCAAGCATAAGACATTTGTGGAAGTAGACGAAGAGGGAACCGAAGCCGCGGCAGCCACTGTCGTTGAAATGGTGAAAGGGATCGATTCTTCTTCAGGTTTCTTAATGCAAGTTGACCGCCCGTTCGTATTTGTGATCAGGGAAAGCCACTCCCAGACGATTCTCTTCATGGGAAAGATCGAGGAACCGGCTCTGGGGTAATATTATGCGATAATGCAGGAGCGAGTGCAGGTCATCCCATGAAAGCACTGAAGCCTTGGAAGATTTGAACAAGTTCACTATGGCATAAGACATTGACAGGAAATTTGTCAGTATTTATAATAGATCTAAACCCAAGAGCTGAAGCCAATCATCTCTCCGGGAGGGAATCAAATGCGCAAAAAGAAGCCGAAAAAGAAGACCCGCAAGCGTGCCGAACCGAAATCCATCGAGGATCTGTCTCCTATGGATCCCCGGGCGATGGAAAAGACGACATGGGATATAGGCAAGCTGCTTGAGGAGCAGGATTTTAGTTCCATAGAAGAGGCAAACGCATTCTTGCAGAATGTAATTGCTTCGGGAAAGGTACCCTCGCCCCCCAGACACACCCCGGTCGAACAGGCTCAGGACCTCATGTACGAAGCCTGGGGCTCCTCGGGCAAAAAGCGCATGGATTTGGCCCGTCGCGCCCTCGAAATTTCGAAAGACTGCGCCGATGCCTATGTACTCCTGGCCGAGGAAACAGCCCGGAACCTGAACGAAGCCAAGGAGCTGTACGAGCAGGGGGTGAAAGCTGGAGAACGTGCTCTCGGACCACAGGTGTTTGAGGAAGGTGTTGGACATTTCTGGGGCATAACAGAGACCCGCCCCTACATGCGGGCACGTGTCGGATTGGCCCAGTGTTTATGGGGACTCGATGAACGAAAGAAGGCCATCGAGCACTACACCGATATGCTTCGTCTCAATCCAGGGGACAATCAAGGCATACGTTACATACTTATTAATTGCCTGCTGAGCGAAGGAGATGATGAAGCTGCCGGGAAACTCCTGGATGAATATAAGGACGACGGGGCAGCCACATGGTTGTATTCCCGCTTGCTATTGACCTTCCGTCAGGAGGGAGCGGGTCGGAAGGTGAACAGGCAGTTGAAGGATGCCTTGAAGTATAATCCCAATGTACCGCTCTACCTGCTCGGGATAGAGAATATACCGAAACGTTTGCCGGAATACTCGGGTTTCGGGGATGAAAATGAAGCGATATACTATACCGTGGAAGCTGTCGAAGTATGGGTAAAGACACCAGGGGCTCTCAAATGGCTGGCAAATAATCTGCTTAAGGAAGCCAAAACAGCAGGCATTAAACCGGAAGAAAAAAAGACGGCACTATCGAAGCGGTCATCAGACATCTATCAGATCAAAGTAACCCTCAAAGGAAGCAGACCTCCGATCTGGAGGAGGTTTCAGGTTAAAGGTGAGACGAGCCTCTATAAACTTCATCTGATCCTGCAGGCGCTTATGGGCTGGGAGAATTATCATCTCTATGAATTTAGGATTGGCGAAACTTATTTCGGCGAGCCCGATTCGGAGTCCTTTGTTGAAATGGAAAACGCGCACAAGGTTAAGCTGAGCCAGATTGTTCGCGATGTGAAACAGAAGTTTTCGTATGATTACGACTTCGGCGATAACTGGGAGCATGAAATCCTGATCGAAAAGATCCTGCCACCGGAAACAGGTACGCGCTACCCCATCTGCATCGATGGAAAACGGGCCTGTCCTCCTGAGGATTGCGGTGGAATCTGGGGCTATGAAGAGTTACTCGAAACTATAAAGGATCCCAACCACCCGAGATACAAGGAGATGATGGAGTGGCTTGTTGAAGCCTTCGATCCGGAGGCGTTTGATATGGATCAGATCAACCGTGAACTGAAGAGGATCAGATAAACGAGCAGGGCTTACAATCTTCGATCTTCCGGAGAAATTGAGCCATCTCATCTACGAGAGTTCGTTCCATCGATGATTTATACTCTGAAGCGAATCCTTCTATTATCTGCCATTATTCTCCAGACAGCAAACGGATGCACAGAGAATCCTTCGTCTTCAGGATACAGGGAGGAACTGGTAGTCGAAGGGTATCTGATCGCTAAGTTTCCCCTTCCTCCAATTCGCATCAGTCGCACGGTGCCGATTGAGGAAGAGTACTCCGCCGGGATCGCAGCCGTACACGGAGCATCGGTCGAGGTTTCCGCAGAGGATGGTACCTTCCGCTACAGGGAGGCGGATGAAAGCGATGGATATCTTACTGGGACCTATCTCCCCGAGGAGAGCGATTACATCGTGAGGTCAGGGGCGGTTTATACCCTGAGAGTGGAGAAGGGAAGACATAAACTGGAAGCCTGGACCAAGGTGCCGGATCCTATCTCGGTAAGGCAGGAATCCCCTGCTTCTGACATCCTTGCATATCGTGAGGAAAGATTGAGAATATCCTGGACCGAGAGCTCAAGTGCGGCCTCCTATATAATCTATATAATCAGTGTTGATCCAGATGCAGTCCCCATCCGCGGAGATGAAGACTCACATGTAGTGGCATCGTCTCTCACACCGGATCTCGAACACGAGTTCTTCTGGGCCGAGTTCAGCTACTATGGCACTCAAGTGGTTAAGGTCATGGCGATGGATCAAAACTTTTATGATTACATTCGCTCCAAGGATCAGGACGAGTTTGCATTAGAAGATCCGATATTCCATATGGAGGGTGGACTTGGGGTGTTCGGTTCAGCGGCCGTCGATTCGCTCACCGTAGTTCTTATCCCGAAAGAGCAGGATTAATTCCGTCGTTTCAACGTAGCGGATTGCACTTAAGAAAGTAATATATGCCGATTCCTAAAACGACGATCCCGTGCAGGGGCAGGGCATGCCCTGCCCCTACAGTTCGGTCAACAACACACATCATACGAGAGAAACATCCTACCTTGCGAAACGCAAATCGGTATGACTACTCCATCCCGAACATCTCTTCTTTGAGGTCGAGGTAGTAGAGGTAATCGTCAGGGTCCACATCCGGTGGACAGCGGTGATCGCAGAACGGTATGTACCCGCCGCGTTCCACGATAGGGACAATGCTTTCCATGTATGCCTTGATAGCCTTTTTACCCTTTATCATTTCGAGCTTGTCGAATCCGCCCATGATGCGGAGGTCTTTTCCATATTCTTCGAGAAGCTCTACAGGATGGAGACAGCTATTGACCTCATAGGGGAAGAGGCAGTTGATCCCGGCTTCGAGAAATCCCGGCAGGAGGGGACGAACGTCCCCGTCACAGTCCGTATACCAGAGATCAATTCCCGCGGCATGCAGTTTATCCCCGATCCGCTTATATCGCGGAACTATGACTTTCGTGAAGAAATCGAGCGAGATAATGGGACCGTTTTTGAAGCAGATATCCTCCCAGCCGCACGCGAAGTCCAGGTCAATGTTAGGCAGGATCTGGTCCAGCGAATATTCGACGAGTTGACAGCAGGTTTCGACCATGTCTTCGACCATATCGGGATAGTCGTAGGTTGCATATGCGAGCCCCTCAAAAGTCAGCATACTCCGGATTCTGCCGATCATGGAGCCGGTGGCGACTCCCAGGGGGTAGTCACGGTCAGGCGGATGCCGTAGCTTCATCTTCTCGATATCGATCTTTCGGGCCGGATCGTCGAGGCGGAACCGTTCCTCCTTACACCGCTTCCAGTCGTCCGGGGTCACGACGGATGCCTTTATGTAGTGCGGAATCGTGTCATGGCCATCCTTCGGAATCTCTGCGATCAGGCCATCCCCGTTCATAACAACCTTCTTGTCAGATGTCTCTTCGATGACCTTGTCAGGGAAGGGCGGGTTCATCCAGGCATTGCCGCCAACAGAGCCAATTCTGTCGAAGCTGAAGAATATGTCAGCCTCATTATTGTCAGTAATGCCGTTTTCAACGAATACAGGCCATTTCTTGAAATTCTCGGCCCAATACCCAAACTCCATGTTAAAGCAACGGTCGAAAGGTTTGTAGTGCATCTGATTGTTGAACCTTTCACGATCTGTCATCGTGCCCTTCCACTTGGGTCTACATGGCGTAATGGCCATAAAATTCTCCTTTTTGTTATTCACTGGCCTTAGACTTCCGTTTCTCCTGATTTTCCTTGTAGCGCTCTTTCATTTCGATCTTCTGATAACTCATATATTCCTGCTCGAGTGCCCTTGCGGCTTCCTCAGACGGGGGCTCGGGTATATCGATCTTGCCGTAGGTTATGCGGTCGCACCCCCATTTGTAGGCGACGACCTCGCCTTTGCTGACTATCAGGTTCACGCCGACATTCGCCTCAACTATAGGTATGCCATTCTCCCTTGCCCGGGAGAGCACGGCCTTGTTCTGGGAAGACGACCTCGAACCGTAGCTCGGTATCATTATAAACTGCGCACCATCCAACATAAGTGTGCGGGCTATCATCGGATTCCAGCGATCGTTGCATATAAGGATTCCCGCCCGGCCGAAAGGGGTGTCAAAAGCCCGTAATTCCTTTCCGATCCGGTTGAAATACCATGACGGGTGATATCCCTCGGCGAACTGCATCTTATGATATTTCCCACAGATATCCCCGCCGCCATCTATGAAGACCGCACAGTTATAAACCTCATCTCCGATCCTCTCAGCAAATCCAAAGCAGAGTGCAATTCCAAGCTTCTTCGAGAGATCCCGGAAATGTCTTATGCAGGGACCATCTATCGGCTCAGCGATCTCGAGGAATTTCGGACCCTTCTCAGAATGCTTTATGACATCCATTATGACGTAACCTTCCAGGATCCCTTCCGGCATAACTACAAGCTCGGGTTCGCCTTCTGCAGCCTTTGTAAAGAAGCTCTCCATCTTCTCGACATTCGCATCTTTGTCCCATTTCACAGGTTTAAGCGAGACCGCAGCAACTTTGAGTCCCCTGTACATAAGTTTTTCGCTATCGACAGCGAGATCCCATTTTCCCATAAAAGACATACCTCCCGAATTAAGTGATTTTTAAAATGCTCTTTGGCATTTTTCTATTGTTTAGAGAATCGCCCAAACTCTCGAAGCAATGAGAAATCTTAAGCAGTCAGCGGTCGGCTATCAGCAATCAGCAAAAGCTGAGAGATGAGAGCTGAATGCCTACGAAAAATTAACAGAAGCTTCCTAAAAATTACTTAACTGTAAGCTATATAATAAGAATTTACCGAAAATACATAGCTATCTACGATACCACCGGTGATGCGCTTTGATCAAAGGGATTTGTCCTCATAGCAAGGGAGAAGAGATACGGATAATTATTTTTCAAATGTCTCATATAGTCCAACCATTCGTTAACCAACAGGTTGTACGTCCTCTTTATATCACCGGCGAGGTGTTGATAGTCGGTGTCCGGCAACTGTCTTACATCCTCCCTGCTACCCAATTCCTCGGTCAGATGAAAAACGGCGCGAAGAAGCTCTGTAAAGGACTCGTGTTCCAGGAGATTTGGGTTCTCCAGAAGCCTCAGCAAGAAATCCCTCTTTGCCATAAGGAAACCGCTCAAATTTTCCAAATCGATCTTCTGAATTTCGACCCCGTAATCGTAAGTTTTAAGGTTCCTGCTGACATCAGAAAAGTGCTGATCAGACCAATCGCCGGTTACAATGAGACCATTTCTAATTTCATCCAGTTTAGGATCGAAGTCGGAAAGATAAGTCAACATTCTCGTCCCAACTTCGCTGAAGAAGGCCCCTATGACCATATTCAATTTTTCCAACCTGAGGCGTTTCTCCCTCTCACTCAGCAGGTGATGTATTATCAAGGTAACCATAAGGACCTCGATAGGAACAAAGGCAACATCCCCCACCAAGTAGATGAATATATGGTGGGCGTCCCCGAAAATCGCATAGTGAATGAGATAGAGAAGTGCGGATAATATGACCAGAGCAAAACCCAGGAGAACCTGCCAACTGAAGATCTTCATATGCCATCACCCCTTTATTTTGTGGTACTGCTGTTAGATCCTGAACAGATTCAGGATGACGCTATATCCGATAAACGGCTATGTAGAATTTGTTTCAGAATCCCCAAAGTAATGCTGCATGTCAGTACAGCATGTGATCCCTGTAGACATCGATTGCGTACTTGAAATCGCCGTAGCGGACGTTCGTAGAAATGGAATGATCCGAACCGAAGACGTAGCGGGCACCGATGGACTTCATCCCTTCCACGACCCTGATAACTTCACGGCGGATCAGGTCACGATCGCCGGACTCATATACCCGGGCATCCAGTCCCCCGACAAAAGCCAGTTTATCCCCGTACTTCTCCGCAAACCTCAAAACATCACACCCGGCTTTTACCTCCATGGGATTCAAGGCATCGAACCCTGCATCGACGATAAGCGGAAGTGCTTCTTCAATTCCGCCACAGGAGTGAAGCAACACAGGCAGATCATAGGATAAGTGAAAAAAGTCGACGACCTCTTTGTAGTACGGAAAGATCAGCTCCTCCAAGACCTTCGGGGAGCAGAACAGCCCATTCCTGTAGCCAAGGTCCTCATAGATCCATATACCATCAGGCTTTCCTGCTTCCTCGATGAGTACTTTGAAGTGCGCTATGAAGAAATCGGTGTGCACGCGGTTGTAATCATGTATCCATTCAGGATCGAGAAGTAGGCTTTCATACATGCAGACATCACCCATGCTTCGGCGCATATTCTCCCATATGAACAGATGGCCGAAGGATACCCAGAGTCCCTGTTCCCTATGCTTTTTAAGTTGTTCCGCATTTTCAGAGATATTTATACGATCCCTGTCCACAGTCAGCATATGGGGACGGTACTCCTTCTCCCAAACTTCACAGCTGGTCATGCGGAAGTCTATATGTTCGGGGGTGCCGGATTTGTGTTTCCAATACTTCAGCGCAGCACCGGCACCGTTCCTCGTGATAGTCCATTCATCCGTCTCTTCAACAATCTCCGAGAAATTTTTCAGTGGCATAAGATCAAACCATGATCCGGCACCACACATATCGAATCCGAAATGCTCTACCGGACTTACAGGTTTCCCTTCTTCATCCGTAGGGTAGCCCTCATCCACCCACTTCTCTAAGGTATCCCACCAGGGGCTATCGAACAGCCCAACACGTTCAATCGGCTGTTTATTGCGTAACAGATTGTCTATCAATTCCCTTGAGTTTTGCATTATATGCTCCGTTAGTAAGTATGAATCGCCCTCTTTTCCGCGCGAATCAAAATCATTATCCTCAGCCTTTCATTCCAACCGTACTTTCTCAACTTTCTGCTATAACAAAAATACCAACCAAAGTCAAGGAATTTTCGCTTTTGAGTAATTTTTACGAAGCTTTTGTTGCCTGCTCCTGGAACCTCACCCCTGCCCCCTCGCCACTTGCGGAGAGGGGAGCTTTAACCCTCGCGTGGAACTGAGCACTCATCTTTCCGAAAAGCCATCAGAGACCTTGACAAGATCGAACAACTATATTATAATATATTTATAATTCATTGCACTCCTTGAAAAATTACTTTTCTCCATTATGGAGGAGGTGATATGATCTCAAAGCTATAGCCCGTAACTATTCCTTTGCGAGGAATTATTAACGGGCTTTTTTATCTTACAGGGCTTATATAGCTTAAAATCCCGATAAAGGCAAATCTCCCGAAAGGGGGTGCCGCAAAGCTATAGGGTCTAAAGTTCGCAGGGCAGTTGTGTGGTGGTATGGGTTTATACCGGACTATGACAGCCGAGCTACCGAAGGATCAAGAGAGGTAGCCCGGCTTTTTCTTTCAGATTTCTTGGTCTTGCCCGGAACAAACAGATTGCTTGCCCGTTTTGGGAGCCTGGCAAGGCGGTGATGCGTGCGTTAGGTATGCTCATGTCCATGGATTTGAATGGCCAAACCGTCCTGAGAGCGGATCACAGTAAGAATGTGACACTTGGCGGTGTCATCCAAAGAAAGGAGAAAGCGAAAATGAAAAGGCTTTCGAGCACCATCCCTGGAATGGAAGAAATGCTTCACAAAGGTTCTTTCGCCTTAGTTTTCGCGATCGCATTTCTATGTCTCAATGCAGCATCTCTATGGGCCACTGACCATTCAGGTACCATAACAAGTGATGAGACCTGGTATGCTGCGGACAACCCCCACGTTATTACCGGCGCTGTAACAGTTAATGCCGGAGTAACCTTGACCCTGCAAGAGGGAGTGAGTGTGCAGTTCGATGCTAATCAATGGATTGGTGTCTATGGCACGTTGACGGCTCAAGGCAGTTCTGGTAATGGGATTGTATTCACCAAAAGTGGTGCATCCAACGGGAGTGGGTTGTGGTTCTACAGTAGTGGCAGTGGGACGTTTAATTATTGCACCATCGAGTATGCCGGCTATGGTATTAACACCTCTTCCACAGGCACAATCTCTATTTCAAACTCCACCATCCAGAATAACGCCAATGGCGTGTATGCTACGGGGGGCACAGTGC
>CAZTBA010000209.1:0-10891 GCA_964611725.1 uncultured bacterium | reverse complement strand
GCCCCCAGCTATGAGGACGATCGGGCGGTCGAAGCTCTCGACTGCTCGCATTGCTGCGTCAATGTTGGTTGCTTTCGAATCATTGAAGTAGGTGACGCCGTCGAGCTCCCTCACGAGTTCGAGCCTGTGTTCAACCCCTTTGAAGGAGCGGAGAAAGTCGGCCATAGGTTCCGGATCGGCTCCTATTAAGTAAGATGCAAGCAGGGCCGCAAGTGAGTTCATAAGGTTATGTGGGCCTCTGAGTCTGAGATCATCTATACGACAGACCCTCACCTCATCCCTTTCAATTCTGAGAATTATCTCGCCTGACCTCACGAAGGCTCCGGGGCCGGACTTTTCCCTGGCTGGGAACAGACAGAGCTTTGACCTTATCCCACGCGAAGCTTTCAGCGAGATAGGGTCATCGGAGTTGACTACAGCAAAGTCGTCAGCTTCCTGGTTGGAGAATATCCTCGACTTTATATCCACGTACCTTTCAAAACTCCCATGCCGGTCAAGATGGTCAGGTGTTATGTTCAGAAGCACAGCTATATGGGGTCTGAACCGTTCTATCCCCTCGAGCTGGAAACTCGAGATCTCGGCGACAACTATCCCATCCTGCGGCGCTTCGATGGCTGCCTTCGAGAGAGGGTATCCCACGTTCCCGGCTGTAAATACCTTGAATTCAGACCTTTCAAGCATTCCAGCTATCATCCTGACGGTGGTGGTTTTCCCATTGGATCCTGTGACAGCCACTATCGGAGCTTTGCAGAGCCAGAAGGCGACTTCAACCTCATCGTACACAGGTATTCCCATGTCCTTGGCTTTTCTAAGAACTGGTATATCCATAGGGACCCCGGGACTTTTGACTATGAAATCGGCATCGAGAACCCTTTCGGTGTGGCCCCCAAACTCGGCCTTCAGGTTTCGGCTTTCGAGCCCGAAGAGCTGTTCTTTGAGCTCTTTCCTGCTTGAGGAATCGCTCCCGAAGACAGCAGCGCCCATATCATGCAGGATCTCAGCGACAGGTATGCCGCTGCGTTTCCCAAGGCCCACAACCGAAACCCTCTTTCCAACTATAAGGTTCTCTGCCAAATATCCCCCTCCTATCGGATCTTAAATGTGCTCAGCGTAAGAAGGGCCAGTAGTATTCCGACTACCCAGAACCTCACAACCACCTTGTGTTCGGGCCATCCCTTCATCTCGAAATGATGGTGTATGGGCGCCATTTTAAACACCCTGACCCCCCTCCATTTGAAAGAAAGGACCTGTATGACAACCGATAGGACCTCTGCAACGAATATACCACCCAGAACAATGAGTAGAAGCTCCTGCTTTACAAGGACCGCCAGAGTTCCGAGCGCCCCTCCGAGAGATAGTGCACCGGTGTCCCCCATAAAGACCGATGCCGGGGGTGAGTTATACCAGAGAAAACCCAGGGCCGCACCGACGACCGCCATACAGAATATAGTAAGTTCCCCACACCCCGGAAGATACATAAGATCGAGGTAGTCGCTGAACTTTACATTGCCGGTAACATAGCTTATTGCAGCAAAAGCAAAGGCTGCTATCCCAACGAGCCCTATCGCAAGTCCGTCCAGTCCGTCTGTCAGATTGACCGCGTTCGATGTCCCTGTTATAACCAACATGACCACAGGTATATAAAGGAAACGGAAATCCACAACCACTTCCTTGAAAAAAGGCACCATGGTGACGGTGGCTCTTCCGCTCCACATCGGGTGGAAATAGAGGATGGAGCCGATCAAGAGGCCAAGCGTTATCTGGCCTGCGAGCTTGTATCTGCCCACAAGCCCTTTTGGCATCTTCTTTATAGCTTTCAGGTAATCATCTACAAACCCGACGATCCCCATCCAGCAGGTTGAAAGCAGGATCAAAAGTACATAGTGGTTTCTGAGGTCCGCCCACAGCAATGTTGGGATCACGATGGAAAAAAGGATTATGAGCCCACCCATAGTGGGCGTACCCTCCTTCATCAGATGTGTCGGGGGACCGTCCTGGCGTATGCTCTCCTTGATCTGGTATTTTCTCAACTTCCTGATCACAAGCGGACCCAGAATAAAGCTTATAAGCAGTGCTGTAACTGTGGCATAGGCAGCACGGAAAGTTATATATCTGAATATGTTGAGAAACGAATAGTACCTAGTCAGTGGATAAAACAGATGGTAAAACACTTATCCCCCTTCACCTGAGCTTATCTTTCAGATAACCTGTCACCTCCTCCATACCGGCACCTCTCGAGCCCTTTACAAGGACAATGTCTCCAGCTTCAAGGAAGCCGCTAAGGAAGGGACATAGTTCGGCTTTCGATGTGAAATGAACCGCCTTTTCC
Organism: uncultured bacterium; assembly: GCA_964611725.1. Taxonomy (GTDB): domain Bacteria; phylum Latescibacterota; class CAZTBA01; order CAZTBA01; family CAZTBA01; genus CAZTBA01. Next base: position 8,562 of record CAZTBA010000209.1, on the reverse strand, counting down.
CTGGGCATGCCGGATGAGACAGCACCCTCGACAAATCCAACAGCTATGTCACCGACAGCGAAAAGGAAATCGCTCCCCGATTTCCACGCATATGAGCCGAGTTCCCTGTGTGCCCTCCCTCCGTACCGTCCGAGCTCGAGCATATCACCGAGTACTAACACACGTCTTCCCTCGGCTTTCTGCAGGATCAGGGTATCTATGGCAGCCCTCATGGACGAAGGATTCGAGTTATAGCTATCGTCCAATATGCGTATCCCTGAAACGTCCGAAATTTTCATCCTCATCGGCGCTCCCATGAAATTTTCGAGAGAGAGCTTAGCATCTTCCGGACCTATTCCGAAAAGGTTTCCTACGGCAATGGCCGAGAGGGCATTATAGATATTGTGTTTCCCGGGTACCCCGAGGCTGATACTGGTACCCGAGATCTCGAAGGTGAAGCACCCCCTTTCGTCCGCGCGGAGGTTACCCCCTTTGAAGTCACATTCCGATTCTATACCAAACCCTATGATCCTGCTCTTAGCCCTGCCGCTATGCTGCACGAGTAGCGGATCATCGAAGTTCAGTATGCAGATTGAGGAGGTATCGAGGTAATCTATAAGCTCGCTTTTAGCCTCGGCTACTCCCTCCAGCGACCTGAAGAAACCTATATGTCCAGGGCCCACATTGGTCAACAAACCCACGTCGGGATCCGAAATATACGAGAGCCTCCATATCTCACCCGGGGCATTCATCCCAAGTTCGATGACACATACTTCATGCTCCATCGTGAGCCTGAATATCGTCAGTGGTACCCCTATGAGATTGTTGTAATTCCCTTCTGTCCTTAACACTCGGAACCTCTTAGAGAGGACAGAAGATATCATATCCTTACTTGTCGTCTTGCCATTCGTCCCGGTCACTGCAATCACGGGAATATCGAACTTCCTGCGGTAGTAAGCAGCTAAGTCTCCAAGTGCTTTGAGGGTATCGGCCACTGTTATCAGGATATCCCCGGAGTCTGACCGGGAGGAAATCCTTTTATCCTCTATAACTGCGCCGATGGCCCCTTTACGGATCACCTCGGGAACAAAGTCATGCCCATCGAAATTGGGACCGCTGAGTGCAAAGAAAAGCTCGCCGGGGGATATCTTCCTCGAATCGGTAGATATGCCGGATGGGATAAGCTCGGCTGCTCTCGGGTCTGTTGTTACGAGACTTCCATCCAGAACTCTACAGATCTCCCCTATGGAAATCGCCTTCAGCTTTACATACCCTCCGCCGAAATTTTCATATCAACCATTGACCTCAAGAATTCCCTTGCAACCTCCCTGTCATCGAAATCATATCTCCTATTGCCTATTATCTGGTAATTCTCGTGTCCTTTTCCGGCTATGACCACGGTATCTCCGAGACCCGCTTGTGACAGGGCATAGCCTATCGCTTCATGCCTTTCCGGCATGACCGCATAATTCCCACCTCTGACCCCGGAGAGTATCTGAGATATTATATCGTTGGGATCCTCGCTTCTCGGATTATCAGAGGTGATGATAGCGAGGTCGGAAAGTTCCGCTGCTATCCTTCCCATAACGGGACGCTTCCCTCTATCCCTGTCGCCACCGCATCCGAAAACCAAGGTAAGCTTCCCCCTGCCCAGGTCCCTTGCCGAAAGGAGCAGCCTTTCAAGGGCATCTGGAGTGTGAGCGTAATCGACTATAACCATGAAAGGTTGGCCTACATCAACTCTCTCGAAACGTCCCGGTACGGATTTCACCGAGACTATTCCTTCCCATATGGCATCCCATCCGATTCCCTTTGCTATCCCTGTCCCTACGGCGGCAAGTGCGTTCGATATGTTGAATCTGCCACCAAGGTTGACCCTGAGCGGGCGTGATGATCCCCTATACATCACTATCATCTCGGTTCCCTGCGGGTTGACAGCGAACTCTTCGACACGGATATCCGCATTTCTGGAGAAACCATAGGTAATAACCTCTGCCTTAGTTTCTTCGGCTATAACCGAAGAAACAGGATCATCAGCGTTTACAATAGCCTTTGCATTCGAAGACAAGTTCTGGAAGAGAATGAGCTTTGCCCTCATATACTCCTCGCGCGTCCTGTGGAAGTCCAGATGATCCTGGGTAAGGTTGGTGAATACTGCTATGTCAAAATCTATGCCGTAGGTTCGATCGAGCACAAGCGCGTGGGAGGAAACCTCCATTACCACTGCTCTCTGTCCCGCATCGGCCATGTCCCTGAAGTACTTCTGGATTTCGGGGGCCTCCGGGGTGGTACGGGAAGCCGGGGCGACCTTATCGCCAATTCTATATTCCACAGTTCCTATGAGGCCAGTTTGTATGCCCGCCGCCTCGAAAATGGATCTGACAAGGTAGGAAACCGTAGTTTTGCCGTTTGTCCCGGTTATGCCAACTATTGAGAGATCCCTGGAAGGTCTGCCGTAAAATCTGTCCGACACAAGAGCCAGAGCCTTTCTTGAGTTCGGAACCTTTACCATCACGATATCTTCCGGAGCCTCTCCCCTCTCGGCGAGTATGGCAACGGCTCCACTTCGAACAGCATCAGATATATACATGTGTCCATCTGTCTTCATACCCCTGAGAGCTACGAACATGTCCCCGGGGGTTACAAATCTCGAATCATACTTCAGACCTTTTACATCTATATCACAGTTTCCGCTACAGTTAACCGGAATACCTCTTATCAAATCCCTTAGTTTCATGGCTGGCCCCAAGATTTATCTACTCAGTTCGGCTTTGCACTCAGGAAACATACTGCCCCCTTTTTGACCCTGGACCCCGGCTTCAAGCTCTGATTCCGGACGACACCGCTGCCATCGACCCTGGGCTCAACCCCCCTGATGGCAAGGAGACCTATGGCTTCCCTGAGGCTCATTCCGATGACCGATGGGACCGTGAAGGTCTGAGCTGCTTCGTCCGGCATGGTATCAGAGCAGGTAACCTTAACGACGGTGCCTGTTGGAACACTCTTCCGGGGTAGAATCGATTGGGCAACGACAATGTCTCCCTCTCCACGCACCTTGGCCTTAAGACCTCCGCGCTTGAGGATCTCGATGGCCGTCCTCCTGGCAAGCCTTCTCACTTCGGGCACCTTTACATAGGCTGAATCCCTGTCACACCCCTTATTGTCAAGGTCTTTAGCCACAGACCATCCCGTAAGTGTACCTCTGAGGTTTAGTATCCGACTGACGACCTTTTTGAAAACCGGTGCCGCGACCTCGCTTCCAAAATGGAATTTCCCCCGGCTATCGACAATTATAAGGCAGAGTAGTTCCGGGTCATATGACGGAAGGAATCCTACGAAAGATGAAACGAAATGTCCTTTAAGGTATCCTCCCCCGTTGGGATTTGGTTTCTCCGCTGTACCAGTCTTGCCAGCTATGGGGATACCGTCGATCCTCGCATTGACCCCTGTTCCATTTTCCACAACGCCGACCAAGAAGCTGGTGAGAGTATCTGCGGTTGTTTTCGAGATTACCCTCCTTATGACCTGCTTATAGAAACTCCTCGCAGTCCTCCCGTCAGGTCCTACGACAGCCTTGATGATCTGGGGTCTCGTCAGGATTCCGCCATTGGCTACGGCCGAATATGCTACGGCGAGCTGGAGCGGGGTAACGGAGATCTCCTGTCCCATTGATATGGTTGCGAGCGACCTGCCTGACCATTCGGAGGGATGTCGGACTATTCCCTTTGACTCTCCGAGGAGCTCGATGCCGGTCTCACTCCCAAAGCCGAAGTCCCTGATATACCTGTAGAGGACATCCGGGCTGATTTCCAAAGCAGTTTTTATAATGCCTATATTGCTCGAATGTTCTATAGCTTCACGGAATGTCAGCCATCCATAACTGTGAGCATCACGGATTGTGCATCCCGCCACATTTACAGACCCATTTTCGCAGAAGATACTGTCTTCGGAGCTTTTAGTCCCGAGCTCCAGGGCAGCTGATGAGGCCACAATTTTGAAGGTCGACCCGGGTTCATAGGCATCGGTGACAGCCCTGTTCCTGCGAATGGAGGGGGAGTAATCTGAATAGCGGTTCGGGTCAAATTCCGGGATATTGGCCATTGCCAGGATCTCCCCTGTTTTGGGGTTCATAATTATCCCGATCCCACTCTCGGCGGATGAATTCTCGATGACCCTTGCTATTTCTTCCTCGAGCACCATCTGGTACTCAGCGCATATGGTGAGCACCAGGTCTGATCCATCCTGTGGTGCTATGCTGGGGAAATCGATACCGTGTATCTTCCTTCCCCTGGCATCAACCTGAATTATTTGCCATCCCGGGCTCCCCCTAAGGATATCATCGAACCCGAATTCGATCCCTTCTATGCCCCTGTTATCCGGATCAGTGTATCCTAAAAGCTGTCCAGCAAGTGATCCGAAGGGGTAATCCCTCTTCGTTTCCCTTCTCTCCATGATCCCCTTGAGATTCCAGGACTTTATCTTTTCAGCAGTTTCCGCACTGACCTTTCTGGCAAGCCAAAGGAAAGATTTCTCCTCGAGGTCTCTCTTCGCAAAGCCCTTAGGTCGCCCCAAAACAGAGGTAAACCTACGCACGATCCTACCCGGGTTGTCCACATCGGAAGGATCTATAGCGAACGAAGGCACGGAAAGGTTTATAGCCAATTCCTTTCTATCTCGATCGAGTATCCTACCTCTCTCAGCATGGAGAGTCTCCCTCCTGAGCGTAGACTTTTTGGCCCTATCGGCATACTCCCGGCCGGATCCGAGCTGTATAATCGATATGCGGGCCAAGAGGAGAAGCCAGAAGAGAAAACCAAATACAATCGCGACCTTTAGCCTGGTCAGGTGTTTTCGCTCAGCTTTGGTAACACCTTCACGGCCTCCCGGATCAAATCGATTCATCTATCGGCAGCCTCAGCTTTTCCGTTCAATTTCAGGAGATACTTGGATATAACGGATAGTTTTCTAAAGCCTGCGGGAAGGTATGAAAACCACCCTTCATTTTCCCCGCGGCCATATTGCGGATTCGCTTCGATCTTTAACGGACGCCCTTCGGGAAATATCATCCCGAGTCTGTCGGAGGCTATCCTGCTTATCCTGTCACTCTTCGAAAGTCTGGCTATCTCAGCCCTTAGCTCATTGTTTCCGTTCCTGAGGTTCTCTGCCTCCTTTGAGAGAGCAGCCTCCCTTCCAGAAAGCCTAAGAACCAATGATTGCTCCCAAAGGTAAGCTATCATTCCCACAAAAATCAGAAATATGACCAAGAGAAACTTTGTTGGATTAAGACCACGTTTCTTACCAAACTTCCCCATGTCGTATCACCTCACAGAGCTACTTTTTCATAAACCCTGAGCTTGGCACTCCTCGACCTCGGATTAAGAGCTATTTCCTCAGGGGATGGTAGGAATTTCCCCAAAGGTTTAATTCTGAAAGATGGTTCGGATATAATATCCTGATAGGTCCTTTCATAGAAAAGGGCCAGCCTAGCTGTTTTACCCTCGAGCGATTGATAACTTATAATGCATATTCTCCCTTTAATCACAAGGGATCCCGCCGCGGCCGAAAGCGCGGCTCGAAGATCCTCCAACTCATTGTTGACTTCTATCCTGAGTGCCTGGAAAACCCTCGATAGGGTCTTCTGCGGCATCTTCGGCGGTATGGAGGAGAGCACCAAATCCGCCAATTCCCCGGTAGTTTCTATACGGTGCGTCCTGCGGAACTGACAGATCTTCCTGGCGATCCTCCTGGAGTATCTTTCCTCGCCGTAAATTTTCAGGATATTGGTTAGCTTGCCCTCGGGATATGAATTAATTATATCCGCCGCTGTGAGCCTGCATCCGATTCCCATCCTCATATCCAAAGGCCCGTCCCTGCGGTAGCTGAATCCCCTCTCCGGGGAATCCAACTGGTGTGACGAGATCCCGAGGTCAAATAGGACCCCATCGATCTCCCTGATACCCAGCTCCCCGAGCACTTCCTTAAAACTTCCAAACATAGATAGCCTAAGCACGACTTTCCGTCCGAAGCGGCTAAGCCTCGCTGAAGCCACCTCTATAGCTTCGGGGTCCCTGTCCAATCCTATCACGAGGCCCCGATCCGAAAGGGATTCAGCTACAGCCTCAGCGTGAGCCCCAGATCCCAGAGTACAATCTAAATAGGTCCCATCAGGGTTTCCGACAAGGTTCTCAACAACCTTCTCTCTGAGGACCGGAATGTGAAATGGCTCGGTAATATGTGACATGCCTCACAGGCCTTGCGTGGATAGTTGGAGCATGCTCCTGAAGGGTAGCATGGTCCCGAATTGCGGATCAGACCCTGCGGTTAATAAAGATTGAGCTCTTCAGCCGCTTCCTCGAGTACAGAGTCCGTATCTTTCATATACTCCTTAAACCGTCCCGGGTTCCAGAGCTCGAACTTATTAAGTGCTCCCACAATGGTGACCTTGTTCTTTATCTTGGCTTTCTCGAGGAGACTTTTCGGGATCATTATCCGGCCCTGTTTATCGACATTAGACTCGGCAGCCTGTGAAACTATAGTTCTGATGTAGCGACGCGCAGCTTTCTCGGTTACCGGGAGGTGGCGCAGATCGTTCTTAAGCCTCTCCCAGTCGTCGAGGCTATATACAGCCAGACATCCCTCGAACCAGAGGGTCACTACGAGAACATCTCGCGCCTGGGGAGGGAGAGCCTTCCTGTACTTAGCAGGGACATTGAGCCTTCCCTTGCTATCTATGGAATGCATATATTCCCCGCTGAAGTCAGCCATTCTATCCCTCCGCTCTCAAGGTCCCCCACTAACTCGGAAAAACGACCTATCGCAAAAGAGCTGTAAGAGTATAGTTCTCCCATAAATCCACCACACATAACCCCATAATTACCCACAATTACCCACTTTCTACCACCGAAATTTATCAATTAATACTTGCTTGTCAAGGAAAAATTGCCGATTTTTGCTATAAAGATTCTAAAAATCCCTAACAAGTGCACTGTTGAGCAGTATAAAACCGCTTTTCTGGAAGGAGTTTACTATATGTGGAGGCTATTATGCCTGCTGATGGCAGCCATTGCCTCGGCTGCTGTCGGATGCAGTGGGGAGAGAGAGATTCATGAGATTCAGAAGATTGATAGAGAAGAGTTCATCTCTGTGCTCTCTAAAATAGTTGTATCTACAAGGGAGCACAAAGATAGTTCTCCAGAACACGCAGAAGAGATTCTCGAAAGACGTGGCATGTCACGGGAGGATATGGAAGAGACTATAAGAAAGATATCAGCTTCTCCCGAGGGATGGCTCGAACTCATGGAGGATCTCAGGGACAGCCTCGCTGAAAATTCGTCGGTGCCACACGGGGAGAATTCCGGGATCATCAAGTAGATCCATGCTCCCGAGGAAACTAAGACCTAACGAGTTATGTCATTGAAGGTAACGTAGATCATGATGAATATGAGTATAGCCAGCCCTATTTGCTGGAGTATGGCTTTATGCTTTATCGAAAGGGGACGTCTTATCACACCTTCGATTCCGAAGAAGAGTAGGTGTCCCCCGTCGAGCACGGGTATCGGGAGTATGTTCAGAATGCCAAGCTGCACGCTCAGAAATGCCATAAATCCCAAAAGGTTCCCCAGGCCGGAGCGTGCGCTTTCCCCAGCGATCTTAGCTATGAAGACCGGTCCACCGAGGAGCTTGGGTGAGACCTCCCCAGCTATAAGTCCCTTAAGGAAACCAAGCGTACTCACGGTGACATTGTAAGTCTGCAGAGCTCCTATAAAGAAAGCCTGAAAAAGGTTTGCTTTCCTGAAGGTATAATATGGTCCGATCCCTATAATTCCGTATTTTACCTTATCTCCATTCTCATCCAGGAACTCTTGGCTCTCCGGGATAACCTTTCCGCTATAACTTACGCCTTCCCTCTCCCAGCTCAGGGCCACCTCCTGACCGGGCCGTGAGTGAATCTTCTCACTAAGCTCGGTCCACTCATTTACCGGGTCCCCATCTATGGAAACTATAAGGTCACCTTTCCGTAGCCCGAGCCTCTCGGCCGGCCCTCCCTTCGTAACTTCACCCACACGTGGGAGAATAAACGGGCTTATGCCGATCTCGTCATCCCCAACCTTCATGTAAAGCTCCTTTATCTCCTCTCCCCTTCTGAGCTTCACCAGGTATGGTGTCTCCTTGCCGGAGTCCAAGATGTCTATGGCTTCATCCCACCGGCTCACCTCCCTGCCATCCACCGATATTATCTCATCCTCAGGTAGGATACCGGCTTTATCTGCAGCGGAACCCTCCGTCACATATCCCACCTCGGCTGTCTCATAGGTGAGAACACCGGTGACGACCGAAAAGACCGAAAAGATTACGAAAGCCAAGAGAAAACTCATGGCCGGACCGGCTGCAACCACAGCAGCTTTAACTCTGCCGGGCTTCGACAGAAACTCCCATGGCTCCCCCTTTTCCTCTCCAGGTTCATCCCCTGCCATTTTCACATACCCACCGAAGGGTATCGCCGATATACAGTACTCGGTATCTCCTATCTTCCGGCCGTAGATCTTAGGAGGGAAACCTATCGAGAAGCGCACGACTCTTATC
>CAZTBA010000208.1:0-11016 GCA_964611725.1 uncultured bacterium | reverse complement strand
GCAATGTTATCCATGAAATGTCCCCAGAGATCCTAACAAAGGATTTCTCCTCTGCCATCTCAAATTGTTTTTGACCACCTACTTAGAGAAGATTCGTGAGAAACCTAATTTCTTCTCTCAGGTTTTTTTCATAGTCGTATGCGCCTTGGGCCCAATTCGGCTCAACGTTTCTATATCCTCCTCTTTCATACCTTTTATCAGTCTCCCGCCTCCAACGTTCTGAGTCGTCGATCTCTCGTTCCCTCCAACGGATTTCCGTGATTATTCGCTCCTTTGACCAGGATCGAGCTTCATCGCGATTCAAAGGATACATGTTAACCTCCCGTTTATATATGGTTCACCTAACGCCATCACTATTCGCTGAGGAAGGGCGTAGTCCAGGGACCTCGGCGGAGTAATATCGCATGTGCGATAGAAAGTATCATTTCTTGTCACCGCCGGTGGAGTTTGGGAGACGCTCGATCCAGTCTACAGCATGTTTCATAATGAGCACCGCCGCCTTGTCCTCAGCTACCTGGACTGCGAACTCATACCGTCCATAAAATAGCAGCTTGCCCGTAAGGACCTCACCGCTCCTCATATGGAAATTAAGCTCGGCTCCCTTCTGGATCCAAGTGGAAAAGAAGTTCGCGATTTTCCCATCCGCTGTCGGCTCCTTACGCCCTGCCTGAGCGTTGCTCGCAGACAGGTCTCTCTGGCTGCCCTGGTCATTCCGCTTACGGTTGTTCTGGTTCAATTTGGCCTCCCTCTATTTATTCCAGTCTACCGCCCTCGCTTATATAGCTCATTGTTGGCATCGCTTCAAATTCACAGCCAAGCTGCTCGTGCTGCTCTTTCAGCCATTTCTCAAAGTCTCTGTAAGGCCCCATATAATCAGCGCCCCTGTCCTCGTCCCGGAGGTCCTCGCCGCTATCGGTAAAGAAGGCCCTAAGCCTTAAGGTCTCGCCACCTCGTTTGGCCGGAAAGATATTATGGCGTGCCCTCACAACCTTTAGAGGCTCGCCGTCAAGATCTGACACCTTGTCATAGCCCTCCTGGACAGGATCACCGGGCTTGCGAATAGCTAACCCGTACGTCGTGCAGGTCACACGGCGCTCGGTGACGTTGAGCTTTTCTTCGAGTTCCTTTAGGCGTTTCTCTTGCATCTAATTCAACCCCCTCTCTGCTCTACAATTTCCTCCAACCTCGACAAGCGCTCCTCGAAGTCTCCTACCTCAATTGCCTTTAGGATGATCGCAGCCAAATATCCCAAGCACCTGGCACGTGTTAGAATATCTACGTCCGCAACTCGGACCTCCTGAATAACGACCTCCAGGAGATTCAAAACATCCCTGGCCGTCTGGATACGAACCGGATCGCCTGGGTTAAACAGTTTGACAGGAGTTCGACATGAACCGACCCGCCGAAGCCGCTTATATTCCCTCTGGTATTGTCTCTGTTTCTCAGGGTCCTTGTAAGGCACTCTGTAAAACCCCCTCCAAAATCCTCAGTTTGAGCCATACAGCCACCAGGAGCGACGTTTTTTCAAAAAACGGGTCAAATCCCGTGGCCTGAGTGTTGCATCTCCATGATGTTGCATTTTGATGGTGTTATATTTTCAATCCCGCTTCATTTTTGAGTGCAGCTCATCCTCATACGCATAGACGTGCCTGCCTACGTGGTGGATAGGCAAGCCCTTGAGCTTTACCAGTTTTTTCGCCGTCTTCTCGCAAACCCGCAAGCTCGCTGCGATCTCCGCCCAGCCCCACAGCAGGCCAACATACCTACCAGGATCTTCCTCGTAACCAGGAAGAAATCCTATTATGAAAGCCATCTATTTGAGTCCCCACGGGGAGAAATTGCTTATATTACTTGTAGCCTCTCAGGACTCCCCTGGTGCTCCTGAGGGGTCAGGGATGTTTGGAAGCCATCACTTCCAGGCATCCTGTTGGTTTTCTTCTTCTGGTTTCGGCCCTCTTTATGGGCATCTGAATTTTCCTCAGGCCGATGGATAAAGCGATGGTCCTGGAACTTCTCAGGGTTCTTTTTATAAGAACTCTGAAAATCTTAATGAGAGGCTCAAGCTTAACCAGCACCTCTAAGAAAATCTATATCCGAAAGATCGGTCCAGTCTATCAAAGACAAAAATATGTTTTATTGATCCAGGAATTTCTGGGCAATATCATAAGCGGTTGTGCTTGGCGGTTTCAAGGCGTCTTGAATGTCACAAAACTGTTGTTTTTCACTATCTCGCTAATTCCAAATTGATTTCAAGCACTTCCTATGCTAAAACCAGATATCCCTCTTACTAACTGCTTTTCGTCTTTAAGGGTTGAGTGTTGCTATCAAGTGAACTATATACCCGTTAGGATTGTCTTTGCCATCTATCTTTAGCATTGCCTGAGCTACCCTTGAGGCGCTGTATTTAGCTATCTGTCTGTCTAAAGTGAGTCGGTGCTCCTTCTCTACCCACTTTCTTTCTATCCACTTTTCCCATGCACCTTCTATGAGAGCTGTCCAATCTGGTTCTGAAGCCGAAGTGCAAGCGTGAGCTCCTTCAATAAGCTCAGAGCTTGCATCTTCGGTGCTGGTAAGGGGGCTATGGGGGGTAAGTAAGCCGCCGCCTTCTTTTCGCTCGGTTTTTGTAAGGGCCTCGCTGGAAGGCGGCTTACTTGGTTCTTTAATCTGGTTCGTGTCGGAATGAAATGAACCCTGGAGTTCTACTTTAAATGAACCCTGGGACTGCTCAGAGTTCTTTTTATGTGAACCCTGAGAACCTTTAGAGTTCACTTTATGTGAACCCTGAAACTGAGCTTTTTTCTTCCAAACTTCGACTTGCTCTTGGGTCTGTGCAATGTCATATAAGATCATCCCGTGAGCTCCTCGTTCGTTTTTGGGGCGGATAAGCCCCTTTGCTATTAGCCCCTTCTTAGCTTTGTGTTGAGCGCTCTTCCATCTCACACCGGTTTCCTTACCTATTGCCCTCGGCCCTGGCCAAGCTCCCCCTTTATCTCGATTATAACGATATAAAAGCTCAAGGTATATCTTCAACTCATTCGGCGCCTCACAGAGTTCTCGAAAGTAGCCAGCCCCAAAGAACCAATTTGGGAGTCTTGTGAATCCTTCTTTCTTTCGTTTATCCTTCACCTATGCCTCCCCAAACTTGGCCAGAAAAAAGAAAAACCACTTGCGCCCGCTGCGCTCGACAACGGAACAGGTGGTTTTGATATTTTGTTAGTCTGTTTCAACTTCTCGCTCCCTGGGGTAAGCGGCCAGGCGGAGTCAGTGCCCCAGGATCAACCCCTTTAACCCTTGTGGGACCTGGCTACACATAAACGAAAAAAGCCACTCTACCCGTTGCACTTGTAACGGGTCAAGTGGCCTTTGATTAGTCTCTATTCTTAAAGGGTCTTGACAAGACCTATGAATTTGATTACTTTTCATACAGATTTGACCTTTCGGGGTCATTCATTTCTCTCGTGTAGGCTCGATAGTGTGGCGCTGTCGAGCCTAATTTATTTCAAGCCGACAGTTGGCGCTACCTAACCTAAAAGTTACTACTCTCGAATGGTTGCTATATTTAAGATAAAGGCTGGATCAATTCTTGTCAAGCTCTATTTTGAGGTAGAGAGGTTAGAATAGTTTTTTTCTTTCGGTGTCGAACATAGTGATCTCTTGATGTAGCTCTGTTTTTACACTTTTTGGAGTCATAGACTTGATCTACCCTGACAGCAATATACCATCTCTTACACTCAGCACATTGTCTGATCCGATCTATCTGCTTCTGCTGGATGGCAATAGCCTTTTTGGTATCTGTGGCTATGTCCAAACCCTTTAAAATAAAATCCAGGAAGTCAGCATAAACTTCCTCCGGTCGGGGTTGGGGTTCCTTCCCATAAACCCTTCGTGTCCGGGTTAAATACAGGCCCCAGCGGTCACCGTCAGCCACCAGCTCCAAAGTGTAGGGAGTCGCCTCCCGGAAGATACGCCGTGCGCTATGATTGGCGGAGTTCCTCTCTTCGGCACTGAAGGGTCCTTCTCTAAGCGTTCTAAGCAAGTCCGCAATCCTTCCGGTTGCTTCACGCAGCTCTTCCGGTGGGTTCTCCATAGAGGCAACCTTATTCATGGCCCTTATAAACAGGGGTTGCTCTTTCATTCTCGCCTCCCTTCAGTTTGATCTTAATCTATACCATCCAGGGCAGAACCGTACTCGGCCCATAGATGCTACCATCTTCGTCAATCCAATACTGTCCTGACATTTTGGGGCCATAGATGAACCTATCTTCTATCCAATACTTGCCAGAATTCTTTGAGCCATGGATAAAACTGGCATCGATCCAGTACCGGCCCGACGCCCCAGGCCCATAGACAGTGTTGCCTTCGATCCAGTAGCCTGTAAACATTTCGATCTCCCCCTCAAAATAGCCTCAACTGTTTCCCTTCCTCTGTCTGTCCTTCCAGGATCCTCTTGAAGTCCTCAGCCTCGAGTACCACATATCCGCCCTTCTGGTTCCTCTGCTTCAGGAATAGGATCGGGATCTTTGAACTCCGCCGTTTGATATACTTCTTAGCCTGCTCGATCCCGTCCGTCAAGAGCTTCGGGAGCTGCTTCCGATATTTGCACTCTATCGAGAATAAGGGATTGTCCACCACGTCCGGGGCCTCTTGGGAGAAATTATCTCCCCGGGACTTGCGCTTACCGCCCAGGACCCGCGCTGCCTGTTTCTCTGCTTCCTTCCAGGGTTTCAAACCTGAGACCTCCTCACATTCCGCAAATTTAGCCCCCCAGGGGCCTCTGACAGCTTCTATTTGAGACCCTTCATAGTTACTTCAACCTGTTCACCTGGCGGTGTCCTCCGCAATTCATCACCCACCTTCAAACGATGGAGCTTAGGGTAAATTTTACTAAGGTCCGTGTACGCAAGGAAATCAGCGCTGATCTTTAGAAGATATATTTCTTGGCTGTCAATACGGTCAACACGGAATTTTGTGTAATTCTTATAGCTCTCATGTGTAACATAGAGATCTGGAAACTCATCTTTCAAGTACCTGTGCACTTCTTCGATTTTCTCCGATATATCCATCTCGGACCTCCTCCGATTTCCTCATAACACCCCACGTAGGTGGCCACCTTCAGGCCTGAAACCTCCCAGGTGGGTCAAGATAGCCCCTAAAGACTTCAGAAAATAGATTACCCTCTATCTGCATAAGTGTTCCGATCGCACCCTCCAAAATACCCGAAAAGGCCCCTGGGAGGCCCCAGGCCGGTGGAGTTCCTTCGGCATTACTCGTCTTCGCTTACGGGTCGCTTTAAAACGATCATGCATCGCTCAAAATTCCAGGCAATTATTTCCCACCCTATGTTACCGACTCTCTGTAGGTAATTCATAATGCGCTCTGAAGCAACTAATTCAAAGTTAATCTTGTCCAACATCAGTTGCGAATTATAGCCTACAACTATGTATTCCCACTTTTGCCTTGCCATAGTAACCTCCTTAGCTTCAAAAAACATCCTGGGAGCCTCTCAGGGCGCTTTTCTCAACCTTCCGGCATATTGGACCCCTCTGAACTCCGCCGACTGTCCCACAGCTTGCCTGAACCATAAAAGCGATACTTAACTTCTCCCCAACTTTTTGGCTCAACAGATACAGGTGCAAATATTAACTCAAGAATTATGGCGGGTTCTACGGTAGTCAGTCCAGGATAAAAAACAAGTTCCAGCCGCTTAATGTCAATATTTTCCTCAACTTCAAATGCGATTCTTCCCGTGGCTTTCTCATCTGGCATTAGCTCATGAGGCGACCATTCCTTGCTAAAATTAAATCCTATGAGGAAATGATAATCATAGTCATAGACAAAGTTATTAACATCTATGATTCTGAGTTCATAATAATCAGGATACCTGGGAATCTTTGCTCGAAAAATGTTCTCCTCGGTAATGGTGAAAATTAAATAATAATAACCTGCCTCAGCAGTCGTTTTTTCAAGTTCACCTGCTGTATTGATGCTGTCAATGCTGATCCTTCGCAATCCTGTTTCCCCAACAATCGGTAGTGTATAACCCCAAAGGACTGAGGGAAGCAAGATAAAGACAAGTACTACTAACATTATCTTCATTTTCATGCTCCTGAGTTATACTACCCGAAAATGCCCCTGGGAGCCTCTCAGAGCGACTTTTATCTCTTCCAGCTACCTTGCCCTCTGAACTCCTCCGCCGTCCCGTGCTTGCCCTGTCCTTCCGTCCATCCTTCCCGGCAACGTATATTTTGCAGTGGGGAAAGAGCTTTCCTCTCAGAGACATGAACGCACTTGCTTACAACAAGATTTGCAGCAACAAAGAACATGCCTACAGGCAAAACAGCTATATTTTCCAACGTGAAGCAACATGCATACAGCAAGAAAAGCTATATTTTCCAACGTGAAGGGGATTATTTGCCTTGACAAGAGATTTGTCAAAAGAAAGTTCTTATTTCTAATGTTCAACTCCATTTGCGTCTTGCCCCAACTCCTCCAACCGTCCCTACCCCTCTGTGCTATATCCTTCCGTCTGTGCTTCCCTGCCCTAATCCGACCTGTGTGCTTACAGTCGTACAAGCTCCATGCTTTTCCGCTTGGTGGGGTGGCTGCCCCTGCTGCGCTGAGAAGAACTCTTTAACCAGGCCACCAGATTAGGGATCCGCTGAGAGTGCCGGGGACAGGCTCCCTTTGACATTTTTGCGGTTTTATATTAGCTTGGTTATAGAGTTAGTGCGTTACGTTATAGCCTCGGAGGTTTCCACCACCTACCTCTGGGGCTTTTTAGCTTGGCTTATCAACCCACCAACATAAAAGGGCAATCAACAGCGTTAACGCGATCAACACCAATATCAGTATGAAACCCCTTACCTCAGGTCTTGAGTGCTTAGACTCATAGTAACCTTTCTCCCTATGCTTTCTCATTGGGGTTCACCTCCCGGGTGGGAAATCATCCTTAAATCGGTGGAGTTTGTTGTGAAATGTGAATCCTTTCCAGCGACATAGTGTTAAATTCCTCGATTTGGGCCATACAGCCACCAGGAGCAACGTTTTTTCTCAAAACGGGTCAAAACCGGATATCCGGGTAATGGATCCACAGGCTCTATTTTACCTGAACTCCGCCGACCGTTCCCCTCTTGCCCATGCCTTGTCCCTGCCCTGGGGAGGGGAGTCCCCCTCACTGCACTTGAAGAACTCTTTAACCAGGCCACCAGATTAGGGAACTGCTGAGAGTGCTGATACAAGCATCCACTGAGTAGGTCCGGATCCCCAGGCCCGGGAGATCACCAAGGTCCAATGGAAAACCCGGCTCTTTATCACTCCACCTTATTATGACGTTGTAATGCTCAATTTGCTCGTGGGAGCTAAGATGCCAGGCTATCGCCTTGAAATCGGCCCTCTCACCAGCAAGCAGTGATGAATCTCGCCTATCAGTGTCGGGGAAGCCTTCTGCTACGTCAATCTGGACGCCATTCTCTCCATAACATCGTATCTCTACCATGCAGTTCCAGGCTGTTTTCTCTCCTCTATTTTTGACGCATCCTTTCCACGCAGGATGGTCAAGATATATGAAACGTGTTAGCTCCCCATCAAGCTCAACCTTAGCTGCCTGTTTATCGTGGTCGCAGGATGATACGAACATGAGTACCGATAGCAAAACAGCGGCGTCTCTCACCTTCAACACCTCCTAAAAGCGGGCCAGGTTCCCCGGAAATAGGTGACCTCAGAGATCTCCGGCCTCACCTCTCGAAAATACCAGCTCACAAGAGGGGCCGGAGGTCTGAAACTGACAACGGTTCCGATACCGTTCCGATACGGTATCCATACGGTATCGATACCGTTTCCATAGGGTTCCGGAACCATTCCGAAACCATTCTGAAACTATTTCGAAACCATTCCGGAATCATTTCGAAACCATTCCGATGTTGACACTATGTCCGGACGGTTCCACTACAGTCTCTGCGGCTGGATCCGAACGATACGGGCGGCGGCGGAGTTTGTTTTCAAAATATGAACACCAGGCTATTTTCTGCTTGCAATAGCATTCTGAACCGTAAAATGATACCACTTCCCACCTGACTTTGTAGGGACGCCCTCAGCGTTAAGCATCTTGGCTATTTCATACAGAGACTTTCCACCCTCATATAGCCGCTTCATCCTTCGCCTCATGGTCTGCTCGGCCTTGTTGACTACCAGGTTCCGATCTACGGCATCCCATCCGTAAGGCGGTCTCCCACCGGTATAAGCACCCCTGCCCCCTGTGGCTTTCTTCTCAGCCTTGCCTGTAAGAATTCTGTCCCTGGTCATTTCCCTCTCAAACTCAAATACGGAAGCTAAGACATTTCGCATAAGGCGGCCTGCCGGTGTAGTGGTATCAAATTGCTCCTGCAGGGACACCAGGCCCACGCTACAACTGCCCTCGAAGTAGTCGAAGAGATTCAGGAGATCCTTGAGGTTCCGGCCAAACCTGGATAAGCTCTTGAACACAACTTTGCCGAACTTTCCGGCCTCAGCATCCGCTTTGAGTCTGTCAAGCCCCGGCCTCTTGCTCTTGGCCCCACTTATCACATCCTCATAGATCCCCACAAGCTCAACCCCGTAAGCTTTGGCATAAGTCTCGATAGCTTCTTTCTGGTCAGTAAGAGAATAACCGTTCCTCATTTGTCCGCCTGTGGACACCCTGATATAGCCTGCTATCGCTGTCATTTCCATGTCAACAATCCCCGTTTTCAGGTGTATTTAATTATCAATCTTATACCTGAAATATACAACAATAGCATAGCTTTGTCAAGGGAAATATGATATAAACTTAAAAGTTTTTATCATATATGCGCTTCTTTTTTAATCTTTTCCTTCAGCTCATCTATCGTCTTGAGCTTATACTTGCGCTCAAGTTCCTCGATGTAGTCAAGGATCGCCTGTAAGAGTTTGTGGATCATTTGAGAGCTTCCTCTACTGTCTTGTGATGCTATTTACCTACTCTTACTCCACTGGTCGACGTCAAATTCATAAGGTTTTTTTGATTTGTATATTTTACCTGTACCATCTTCAACTTCTGCTAAAAGTTTGACAGTTCCAGAATACCCATGCTCAATAAGAGCTAACCCCAGATCTTTTATCTCTAACCAAGTTCGACAGCTTTTTCCCTCTCCTAATTCGCAAGGGAAAGTAACATCACTGTGTTCTTGAATTTCCTGGATTGGGGGAATTATAGACTCTCCAATTCTTGGTAGCCTAATCCTTGGAATATTTATTGTAACAGGTTTATCGCCCGGATTTGCTACTGTAGTAAAAAGCATTGGCTCGCTCAGTTCAGGACCATAGGTTAGAAATCCTATTGAGAGATTAAGAGATAATTGTCTTTGTTTTCTTCTGTGCTCGGCAATAAACATATACGTTGATAGCACAGCCCCATAGAGTGCAGTTATTGCAATAATTATTTCTGTCCAGTTCAAACTGATTCACCCCCCTTTGCCAAATATCCGGTCAAGCAGCCTTTCCCATACGCCCTTGCGGTTCTCCAATCTATCTAAAATCTCTGCCAGCTTCCGGTTGATTTCTTGCTGCTGGTTAACCATCTCTGCAAATTGGTTCATAATAGCTGGTACTGTTGTTTCGTCGTTTCGTTGTTGTTTCGTTGTAGCTGGAACTCCGCCGACCTCTGAAGCCTCGCCAATACTGGGAAATCTCTTTGTAAGCTCATTCGTAGTTTGCTCTCTGTTTAACCCATTCGACGAACATTCCTCAATAACCCTAAAGGCTTCAATAGCTTCCTTTCGATACAGTTTTCGCCTTCTCTTCTGGACATAGGGCAGAAAAGCTTCATAGGTCTTAGCCCTGTATCTCAGAGTTGTTTCAGGTATCTTCAGTTCCCTGGCTATCTCGGCAAGTGTTAGAAGATCCATAGACGTTTTTCAACCCCGCTCTAATTTCAGTTTTGTTTTTGTAAATCCCCATATTCCCCATACGAATAAAGGCATGCTAACCAAAATAATGGGAAACAAAAGAGTTTTTAGACTACACAGTTTATAAATCCACGCCACAGCGAAAAGAGATACTATTAGAAGGGGATAATAGAAGCCTACGACGGTTAGTATAAATGCCCCGTCCATGAATGTAATGTAATGCCTATGCTCACTTTTAAGCTTTTTAAATTGATAGTCCCAAAAAATTCTCTTTAGATTGTCAGGATTAAAATCGTTATTTCCCAATTGCTCTACTGATTTCTTAAGAATCTCTCCCTGTAACCTTGCTGTTCCTGCATACATTGCTTCTACGAACCAGAAGAAGATCGGTGCTAAAGCAAAAAACAAAAAAGCTGCTGTTGCTTGCTCTCCCATAGTTCCAAAGTCATCCTTGTGAGTAACCACAAATGCAAAAATTCCCGCTAAAAGAGTAATACACCAATTCTTCACACGAAATCGATGTTCAAATATTGATTCTCCGTCCTTTTCTCGAAATTCTATTTGCTTCATAATAAGTTCTTTAACATCATTTTCGGCTAATTTTTCACACATAATTTATCTCCTTTCCTTTAACTCCTCTGCCGTCACCCTACCCCTGCCAGCTTGCTTTTATCCCTTCGTCTGTGTTACCTCTACCTGGTTCCCACGTGCCTGCTTTCGCCTGTCAAACCTCAACGCTTTTCCCATCTTTGGGGAGGGGTCCCCCCGAGCGAAGCGCAAAAGCAAAAGCCTTTAGCTGGCCCGAAAGCGGGTACCTGCAGGTACGGCCGTAAGAGGTTCCACAGAGTAGACTCGAACCTCGACATACAATGTGTTGAGGTCCAGGTCCACCAGGCCACAAGACTGGTATACTCATTCCTTAAAGTTCGATGTTCCAATTTGGTAGGCAGGGACAGCCCGTAAGAGTCTGTGAGTCATTCCACTTTCATCCTAATTTGTTAGATGGAGTTGGGCCGTCTAAGTGGAAAGCCAAAATGATTTTGACATAGCAACAGTCAGTGCTGATTTCCTGTGGTGTCAGGTCATACAGTCACCCTTGAGAACGTTCTACGAACTC
>CAZTBA010000207.1:0-11045 GCA_964611725.1 uncultured bacterium | reverse complement strand
CGGTAAGGTCCCCTGTCACCTTACGATCGCCAGAGCCTCCCTGCCTTGACGGTCTTTCCGTTATCCCCCCTTGCAGTGACCTGGACCAGATATATGCCATTAGCTATTTTGGGGTCCGGGTACCAGAAAACCTCGTTGTATCCCACCAATCCGGTTCCCTGGATCTTCTCGACCAGACGTCCGGACACGGTAAAGATTTTTATCCCAACTTCCGCCGGAGCGCTTAACTCGTAGGTTATAGCCGTATTGTCCCCGGTCAATGGGTTGGGGAAGAATAGAAGGTCTCTGATCGAAAGCTTTTCCTCTGAAAGGACAATTGCCGTGACCTCTGACAAGGAGGAGTTGTTGAGGTTGTCCCAGGCCTTTATCCTGAAAGCGTGTTCGCCGGGCTCCAGATCTTTAAGCTGGTACCTGAGGGTGCCCTGCTGGTAGTCGTTCTCTGCAACGAAGAATTCAGTGACTTTATGCACTTCACTGTCGACAGTGAGTTTTATCTCATGTCCCACTCCTCCGGTTATGTTTATTCCGCTCTCATCGCTTATCTTTGCCTTCAACACAGGAGAACTTCCTATCACATCTCCATCAGCGAAGTTCTGTCCCTCAAACCCAATGTCTATCAGGGGACCACTGCTATCCTCAACATGAGTTGTCTTAGTGCCACCAACGTAGATCGAATCTATCGCCCCGGATCCGTCAATTTCATCGCTCCATACGAAAGCACTGATCTTCCCGAAATTTCCTCCATATGATATGTCCTTAGGAATGAAAGAAGATGAGGTAAATTTCCCTCCCTCTACAGGGATGGTTCCCCTGAATATCGTCGCACCTGGAAGGAGGTAGTTAACTGTAACCAGGTTTGACATCTCGCGAGTGACCAGATATGCGGAGTCGAAAATCTCGATACAGGCTTCCCCCTCGAAGCTGGAAAGAAGGTTGCCCTCTTGGTCGATCACTTCACCCAAGACAACAGGTTTATCAAGGGCGCTAAGCGTGTCAGGGCCCACTATTTGAACCCTCGCTGTAGGTATAGAAAGCCTTGTTGCCGGATCGCCTATCAGGACGAAAGTGTTGGTTGAGATCTTATCGAAACGGTTCATAATTGATTTTGCTTCCATGAGGGCCAGACCCACTCTTGGGGCTGGGGATCTTGAGAAAAGCCTTCTGTAAAATTCTCTGTTTAAGGTCAAGTTACTGCTGTGATATGTCTCACGTGACGCGGCTATGGTCGCTATCGTGCCTCCTCCATCCTTCCTCAGGAGCTTTTCGGCGAGGGATTCCCTCGTGGGGTGGTCGAATTCGGCATTATTGCAGGAGGCAGAGAAATAGATAGGAAGCCTGGGGCCATTCTCGAGGAGGGATATATCGGTGGACGCCTTGAAAATATACTCGTGTGTAAGGACGTCATAGTTCCCATGTCCTATGAAGTTGAAGATTGAGACACCGCGGTTTATCCATTCTACTATATCCTTTTTGGCTCCCGGTTTCTTCTTTAGCTCATCCGGCTCGTATTCAGTCAGGTAGACCTTCGCTCTGTTAAAGTAGTCCGGCACAAGATCCGAATCCACAGCCTCCGAATCCCTTACAAAATATGGCTCGAAGAAGCCACTGCCAAGCTCATCATCAGCCACCATAAGGACCCTGTTTTGCCAAATTCCATGGTCCGGGTTCTTGTCGTAATCTATGATCTTCCTGACCATAATCTCGGCCTCTTCCTGATTCCTCGCCGGAATTCTCCCCACGGCGATATCAGAGATCTCATCGTCTCCCTCAACCCATGTGTACCATTCCTCGACACAGCTCTTGCCTCTTTCATATGGCGGCACCCAGTTTACGGGGCTTGATCCGGCGTTGTTCTTGTAATCGTAGATCCCGTCTCCGAGGAATGCGACATAAGATGGCCTCGGGTTCCAATTCTCAAATGCGTACTTCAGAAAATCCCTTATGGCTGCCGGATCGGGAAGCCCATATGAAAACTCGTTGAATATCCAGTTTGTCTTGGCAACCTCCGTGGAAAGGGGACCGTCAAAGCGAACGTCCTTTTCCCTCCAGTCAGCCAGAACCAGAGCCTGATCGTAGAAATCAGGGTGTGTTATTATGATGTAATCCGCACCTTTATTCGGATTTCTGAGGTCGGAATTCTCGGATTTTGATATACCTATAGGCTTTTTCCAGCGCAAGCTTGTGGCTATATAGTAGGACCTGTGGCCCGAAAGTGGCGGGTCCCCGAAGGATAGCTCACCCTGGCCGCTGAAAACTGGTTTTATCTCTTTCACATCGAACAGGTCGGATATATCGAACACTCTCGGCGTGTTCTTGAACCCCCCCACACGGTATCCGGTTCCCTCGTCACCTACGAAGGTCGTAAAGTGAATTTCATCGTTATATGCGACAAACTTCCTTGGGTATTCGATCTCATACCAATCGAAGAAGAGCTTGGTATTTTGTGTTACAAGCCTGAGTTTCAGCATGCTCACTTTTCCTTCCTCACCGGGATTTAGGAGTGAGACAGGCACCTTGATGCTAAACGTCGAATCTTTCTTCATAATCACGGTTCCTATAATCTCGCCGTTCAGGTAAGCCTGTATAAAACTTTCATCCCGGATACCATCCTGAGGCATTATGAATTTGAACTTCACGGTTAGTGAATCATCCGTGTTAGCATTATATGCGAGGAAGGGATAATTGCCGGAAGGTTTGGAGTAATCGTATAGTTCCCAGAACCACTCTGTCCCAGAGTTCTCGTGTACCGGAAACCTCTCCACCTCCTCGTGCATCTGAGATACGAATTTCCCGAGGTAGAGCCTATCTTCAGAAGGGGCCCGGTCTTCCTCAAGGGGGATCCTCTTGCCATTTGAGGAACCAAAGGTAAGCCAATAGAAGTTGCTGCTTGAATAGCGGTTTAGAATATAGGTTGTATATTTCATCTCCGGATCGTACTTCCATCTCGATGCTCCCTCACCGTAGAAGAGTATGTAGTCCTGTGAATCGAAGCTCCCGTCCTTTTCTCCTTCTATGTAGATAGGTATCTCTCCAGGTTCGGTGCGTCGCGGTTCGTAAAGGCCGAGGGGAAGCTCTTCCCCTCCACCATAATATATCTTTATGGCTCTCGGGTCTATGCTGTTCACATCTATCCCTGCTGATTTCATTTCATCGTATGTAATCCTGTAGATCCCATCCTCTTTGAGTTCGATCTTGAACCATTCACCTTTGGAGAAGAAACCTTCCCCGAGAGCCTTCTTAAGGGGTCTTCGATGGCGCCAGGACTTTGCTTTTTTGTAATTTATAAGAAGGTTCCTGTAGGATGACTCAAGCTTGTCGGCTGGCGGCGGGACGCTCTGTGAGGCCCTCTTGAATCTGAGCTTTGCCCTCACCTCGCTGTAGAGGAGGACCTCACGTCTTGCCGGATTGTACCTGATCGGATGGAAATTTACCCGGACGACCCTCTGGTCTCTAAATGTAAAGGGGCCTTCCATGGAGACCGCAGTTTCAGGGGCAAACATGTTCTGCGAGTATGCTTCCTGGCTGAAGATCAGTTTCTCTATGTAGATCTCATCTCCGTGAGGTCTTTCGAGCGTGGGAATTGGAGCTATGAGCCACCCGTTTTCCTCGGTTGTCCTTGAGTCAACAACCATGATCTCGATCTCAGTCCCGAATGGGACACCGACCATAACGGATCTCACCGGAAGTGCGGGAAGCCCGGGGAGACCGGAATTGCCACATCCTTTGATTGTGATTATACGAGCAGGCCCAAGCTCAGTCTGTACCTCAGAAGATCCTATGGGCTCCGGAAGGTAGAGAAGCTCTATCTGGGAGTCGCTTTCACTGAGAATCTCTATGTCATCGTGAATGGTTGCGTATGCAGATGGGAGGAAAATAGCTATAGCCACTACCAAGGCTGAAAAGTTCATAAAAAGTTTCATATCGCCACCCCTGAAACAAAAAACGCCGGGTGTAAGCTCCAAAAACCACCCCCGGCTAAAGGCTATTGGGTAAATCCGCTAAGGTTTTTGGCCCTTCATCCAAAAGCAAAGAAAAGAACTGTCAGAACTGACCAACATCCTTAGCGAACTTTCCTATAGGCGATCCTCCCCTTTCAATACCAGAATATCTTGTATAAATTGCAGAAGGTTCTAAATCGACCTTAAAATATCAAAAAATGTAAAGGGTGTCAAGCCCTTTTTCTGTACTATCCCTCGATTTTCTCGGCTTCATCTATGAGCATTATAGGGATATCACCTTCGATCTTATAGCGGAGCTTACATTTCCAGCATATAAGCTTATTGTTTTCCCTGTTATATTCGAGATCGCCCTTGCATCTGGGACAGGCAAGTATGTCCAGCAATTCTTTATCCAGCATTTCCGGCTCTCCTGATAGAACCTATAATCTGGTTTTCGAGGAAATCCCTTGGGGGCCTCGTAGCTTTTCCGCTCGAATCAACGAATGCATGTACAGTTTTTCCGACCGCAAGCACCTCTCCTTCTCGGATCACCTCGTAGGTGATCTCGATCCTGATCCCATGAATCTCCCATGAAGGAATCTTCACGGAGAGGAGGTCATCGTAGAAAGCAGGTTTGAAATATCTTATCCTGGCTTCTACCACCGGAAGGTGAAATCCCCGCCTCTCGAGCTCCTTGTAGGAAATCCAGAACTCCCTTAACAACTCGGTCCTCGCGCTCTCGAACCACTCGAGGTACCGGGAGTGATACGCTACCCCCAACCGATCTATATCAGCGTATCGGACCCTGACTTCTATCTGAAAACCTTCAACCGGGGAAATTTCGTCGGTTTTCGGTGTATTTTCCCCATGCTCATTCAAGATACGTGCCCATATTGCTGAATTTCTCGACCCTTGCCCTGGTAAGCTCATCCGGAGGGATGTCTCTGAGCTTATCAATTGATTCGATTATATGGGTTTTTAAAATCTCAGCAGCCTTGTTGTAATCCCTGTGTGCCCCACCCAGAGGTTCCGGAACTACAACATCTATTACGTCGATCTCGTTTAGATCGCGGGCTGTAAGCCTCAAAGACTCAGCACTCTGTTCTTTCTTATCCTTCGACCGCCAGAGTATCGTCGAGCATGACTCCGGGGCTATGACCGAATACCAGGAGTTCTCCATCATGAGTATTATGTCACCGACCCCTATGCCAAGGGCGCCACCGCTCCCCCCTTCACCTATTATAGTTACGATTATCGGCACTGAAAGGTGGGACATCTCGTAGAGATTCCTCGCTATGGCTTCCGCTTGGCCCCTCTCCTCAGCTTCTATACCCGGATACGCCCCTGGTGTGTCGATCAGGGAGATCACGGGGAGCCTGAACTTAGCTGCCAATTTCATAAGCCTAAATGCCTTGCGGTAGCCTTCAGGGTTCGGCATTCCGAAGTTCCTGTAGAGGTTTTCCTTGGTGGTGCGCCCTTTCTGGTGGCCTATCACCATAACTGACCTCCCGTCGATCCTGGCAGGGCCACCGACTATGGCGGGGTCGTCAGCAAAATAGCGGTCCCCATAGAGCTCCACAAAATCTGTCATCATGAGATTTATGTAATCTAAGGTATGGGGTCTCAGGGGATGACGGGCGATCTGGACCTTCTGCCAGCGGGTGAGATTGGAGTAGATGTCGTGTTTCAGCTTCTCCATTCTATCTTCAAGCTTCGCTATCTCCTCTCCCATATCTATGTTCTCGCTGGCAGCGTACCTGCGCATTTCCTCAACTTTGGCCTCAAGTTCGGCTATCGGCCTTTCGAACTCAAGCACGAACTTCTCCACCGAGACCTCCTTATAAATAGTTCATCGTTAAGCAAAGCCCTGAATTGACACTATAATATGGATAATAGGATTCCAAAAATCAAGTGAATTCTCTCCTCAAGATCAACGGAGAAAAAGGTTGACAACTATGTTTTTTTTGTATAAAGTAGAACTCTACAATCGGCTTGGACGAAGCTCTCGAAAAATAGGGTGTGGTTACAGGAAGGAGAAACTCATGGGAAAAAGACCAAGATTGGCCTATGAAGGAGGAGAAAAGAGCAGGACCATATCTACTTCGGAAAAGCCGAAGCTGGATTTGGAGGAGTTAATGGAGCTGATAGACCTCTGGGGCTTTAAAGGTGAGGGTAGGGAAGAGATAAAGAGTGTGCTGGAAAGATACTGGAAGGGTGGATCCCCTCACCTGTTCCGCTACTATCATCCGGACGGTATCTCCAGAACCCAGAGATTTGAGAAGGAGTTTGCCAAACTCTTCGACGTACCTTACGTCCTTGGAGTGAATTCCGCAACTTCCGCCCTTATAACCGCAAACGCTGCCTGCGAAGTCGGTCCTGGTTGTGAGGTTATCGTACCTGCTTTCACCTTCTTTGCCTCTGCGGCTTCGATAGTTGCAGCGAAAGCTATTCCCGTAATTGCCGAAGTGGACGATTCGCTTACCATAGATCCCAATGATGTGGCCGATAAGGTAACTCCCCAGACAAAAGCTATAATAGTTGTACACATGAGGGGTCTGCCTGTTGATATGGATTCTATTATGGAGATCGCAAGCGAAAACAATCTGTGCGTGATAGAGGATGTGGCCCAGGCCGACGGAGGATGGTATAAAGGGAAGAGACTCGGGACCATAGGGGATGTCGGCTGTTTCAGTCTCGATTTTCTACAAGGCGATAACCAGTGGTGAAGGCGGTGTCATGGCATTTAAGGACGAGTGGCTTTACATCAGGGCTCAGAGCTATCATGACACAGCGGCGTGCTGGAGGCCGGACCGTTACGCCGAGGAGAGAATGTCCGGGGAGTTCTTCGCATCGGAAAATTACCGTATGAGCGAGCTCCAGGCGGCTGTCGCTCTCGCTCAGTTGCGAAAATTGGATGAGAGGATCGCGGGCTGGAACGATAGTTACCAGAGGATAATCAAGGGACTTGATCTGCCCGAAGAGGTACGACCTTTGAAGGATAACGATCCGGAAGGCGGGTGTCACTATACGCTGGGTACCCTGTGGCCGAACAGGGAACTGACGGAGACAGCCTTTAAGGCTCTGGAGGCGGAGGGAATTTATGCCTCTACGCACGATACCCAGATCAGAGACTGGCATGTTTACAATTACTGGGAACATATATTGGAAAAGAAAACAGTGACCAGAGAGGGCTGTCCCTACACCTGCCCTTACTATGAAGGGGAGATGCCCGATTATTCCGTGGATATGTGTCCGGAAACGCTGGACTACCTTTCCCGCACGGTCTTTGTTCCTATATCCTATACCATGAAAGAGGAAGAATGCGACCAGGTGGCCTTCGGCATAAATAAAGTTGCCGAGATCTTAATAGACAGGCACAGGAAGAGAGAAAGACTTCTTATTGAAGCAAAATGAACCTGTCAAAGCTTGGCAGTCAAAGCAGATTTAAATGTTCAGGTATTTGTGCAGTAAGCAGTAGCGCAAGTGAGTCTCGTAAGCTCCGATAACTGAAATAAGTACTCGATAATTTGTACCTAACTATAACAGGGGCGGCCGGTCGGTCACCCCTGATAAGGAACATGAAATTTCCGAAATTAAGCTGCTTTCAGTATAAAAGCCACCTTAGTTGAAGGATATCGTTTCCGCCCTTCTATTATTTTCCTTGGTAACCTTCCTCTTTGCATATTCATCCATTATGGAGAAGTATACAGCATACAACTGCTTTTTCGTCATCTTCTTAAGGTTCGGAAGTGGCTTTCCGGTCCTCTCACTCCATGCTTTCAGCCATTCTTCAAGCTGCCAGCGGTAGGACGGAACCCAGTACTTTTTTCTAAACATACCGCATCACATCTCCTTTCAACAAAAATATACTACACTTTTGTGCACTTGTCAAGCCCAAATTTTGTGAAGCTGAAGTTTGGATGCGGGCATTTGACCATCTTCAAGATATCTAAAGAGTCTTTATTAACGAAATCAACTCCGATAAAAGCCTTGATGTTTAAGTTCATAGGGGGAATTCACTCAAAAATCCCAAACATGCAACCATTCTTATGATATATGCAAAAAACATGCCAAAATGAATCGTTTGGGATATATAGTACTGTATTTAAAAGACTTATAGCAAGAAATCTTGGAGAAAGGATATCGCCTTATGTGCGGTTTTGCTACAGTGTGAAGGGCTTTTTGAGGTATTAATTGTTGTTTATCAGTAACTTAATCCAAAAATGATAGATGTGTCATATGTGACGGTATGTCACGCTGCGGGGGTGGTATCTCATGCCATTTTGGCGTAGAAATGATATGGATCTGCTGCCGTTCTCCCATAGATTCCAAACCTGAGGGAAGATAGATAGGCTCGTTAAGTACCTATCTTCGGCACCCTTTCAGAAGTCATTTTAAATAAACCACTTAGGAAGGTGACGGTTTCTGATGGTTTCTTGAAAAATTCCATATTTTCAAAGATTTACGAAGTTACGGTGCGGAAAATAGGAAGTAACTGAAAAAGGCATTACTTCATGAAGTGCAAATTGGCATTAGAGGTTGAAGGAAGCCATGTCAATAGTGATGTTTTGCAGCTTTCCCCCAAAAAAGCCTGGCCAGTAGTGCATCATAAGGTCGGACGCCCCATGGCCAGGCAAACATCGTCGACAGCGATTATCCTGCTTTCAGGGATCTCGCCGGGAAAAATTATGCAGAGCGGAACTGAAAACGGCGGGAGCAGGATAACCACAATCCAGAATTCACGTTTTTCGGATCATTCCCTGCTGCGATTGGCGTTATAGTCTACGGGTATCCTCTCATTTTCCTCCCGTACTTCAAGCTTCACAACCCATCCTTCGATGACCTTGTCACCGATTTTGATCTTCTTTCTCCTCTTGCTTATTATGACGGAGTTTTCATCTATCATACTGCATTCTATGCAGAAGAGAGCCTCCGTTTTCGGCTTTTTCTTCCCTGCCATACCTGATCGCCTCCGTGGAAAGCTAAGATGATATGCTGTAGAACGCATCCATCCCAAGATATATGGCCGTATTTCCGAGATCTTCCTCAATCCTTATAAGCTGGTTGTACTTGGCCAGCCTATCGGTCCTCGAGGCGGACCCGGTCTTTATGAGCCCGGTATTGCAGGCAACGACTAATTCCGCTATCGTGGTGTCCTCGGTCTCGCCCGACCTGTGAGACACTACAGCAGTATATTTCGCCTTCTTAGACGTATCTATGGCGTCGAGCGTCTCGGTTAAGGTGCCTATCTGGTTGACTTTTATAAGTACTGAGTTGGCTATCCCTTCTTCGATCCCCTTTCTTATTATCTTCGGGTTAGTAACGAAGACATCATCCCCTACGATCTGGGTCCTGTCCCCGAGCCTCTCAGTTAACAATTTCCAGCCATCCCAGTCATTCTCAGCCATCCCGTCTTCAATCGAAATCACAGGGTATTTGTCCACCAAAGACTTGTAGTAGCTGACTATCTCCTCAGGTGAGAGAGTTTTTCCCTCACCTTCCAGGACGTAATTCCCATCCTTATAGAGCTCACTTGCAGCTACATCCAAGCCTATGGCGATGTCCTCCATCAGCCTGTACCCTGCCTTCTCGATCGCCTCGATTATTGCCTGTATCGCCTCCTCGCTGGAGCTCAGGTTGGGTGCGAAACCTCCTTCATCTCCAACAGCGGTGTTGAGATTCCTCGATTTGAGGACCGATTTCAGGCTGTGGAACGTCTCAGCTCCCATACGTATGGCTTCACTGAAGCGGGAAGCCCCAACAGGTATTATCATAAACTCCTGGATGTCAACATTGTTGTCAGCATGGGCGCCACCATTTAGTACATTCATCATGGGCACGGGCACCACTTTGGCGTTTATCCCCCCTATGTAACGATAAAGGGGCATAACGAAATCGGCGGCTGCAGCCTTTGCCACCGCGAGCGAGACACCAAGAATAGCATTGGCTCCGAGGTTGCCTTTGTTTTCGGTCCCATCGAGCCTTCTCATCATATTGTCTATCTCGAGTTGACAGGATGGGTCCATGCCTATGATTCTCGGAGCAATGGTTTCCACAACGTTTTTGACGGCCTTGGTGACTCCTTTTCCGAGGTACCTCGACCCGTCGCCATCGCGGAGCTCGAGTGCCTCCCTCTCCCCGGTAGAAGCCCCTGAGGGGACCGCAGCTCTGCCGACTATTTCGTTTTCGAGAATGACATCAACTTCAACTGTAGGATTCCCTCTCGAATCGAGGATCTCCCTCGCCTTTACGAACGCTATATCTGACATATCGTCCAACCTCCTGCTTCAGTATGGACTTCGTAACACTGAAATTCCTAAACAGCTTTATCTTGACATTGCCACATGGATATTGGATGGTTGGAAAGTGTGTATACTTGACACTCAACCTGGCAACCCAATTGTCCATCGATCCAAACTTCACCGTCAGCCTGGAGCACCTCAGATAGTGAATTTGCTCCGTTGTTTCCGATACTCGTAATAATAGTGAATATCTATCGGTGCGCTCGGGGGCATCCTTCGTTTAAATTCGTTTTTCCTCATCCTGTTCAGGATGCTGCTTACGAGCCTATCATCGAGTCCTTCCAGGTCCGAGGGAGGGACACCTACATCGACTATGTAATAGAGGACCCTGTCGATCTCATCGTAGCTGAACCCTATTTCACCCTCATCGGTCTGCCCCTTCCAGAAGTCGGCACTCGGCCTTTTGGAAATTATCCTGTCCGGAACTCCGAGGTGTCTCGCGATCTCCCTCACCTGGGTCTTGTAAAGGTTGCCCAGCGGGGTGAAGGCGCAACACATATCCCCCCAGATGGTCGTGTAGCCGAGAAGACGCTCTGTCTTGTTGGATGTTCCAAGCACAAGCGCTCCGAGCATTTGTGATTGGTCGTAAAGGACAATCATCCTCTGGCGTGCCATGATGTTCCCTTTGCGGATCCTGTCCATATCCGGGTAGAGGGATACATAAGCATCCACCATCGGGGTTATATCGATCTCCTCAGCCTCTATACCGAGATTTCTGGCAACATTCCAGGCATCTTCGATAGATTCCTTGGGATTGGTTCTATAGGGAATTATAAGCCCTTTCAGCTTTTCAGGTCTCACTGCC
>CAZTBA010000206.1:7434-11057 GCA_964611725.1 uncultured bacterium | reverse complement strand
GAGGACTACCTCTACGCCACGTCGCAGATTGCACAAACGACGTTGAGAAGCGTCCTCGGAGAGCATGAGCTCGATGATCTCCTGTCCAGCAGGGAGAAGATAAACCAGCAGCTTCAGGCGATAATAGACGAGCGGACGGATCCCTGGGGCATAAAGGTCTCCGCTGTCGAGGTTAAAGATGTGGACCTTCCACCTGAAATGCAGCGTGCCATAGCGAGGCAGGCTGAGGCTGAAAGGGGAAGGCGTGCCAAGGTAATACATGCCGAGGGTGAATACCAGGCCTCGGAGAAGCTGACGCAGGCAGCGGGCATCATCTCACACGAGCCGGCCGCCATACAGCTCCGGTTCCTCCAGACGCTCACCGAGATCGCAGTGGATAAGAACTCGACGGTTATCTTCCCGGTACCTCTGGAACTTCTGAAAGCTTTCTTTAAAGGAAATGAAGGGAAGTAAGGGATCGAAGGTTAAGTGGCACCGGAATTGAAGTCGTATCCTGAAAGACACTGGCCTATGGCTTTTCGTTCAAACTATAGGCCAGTGAGTTTAAATCAGCCTCGAAATTCACCCCCCTTATGGCGTGAAATCGGTGCTGCTGTCTATCTTCATTACGAAGGCGGCTAAGAGCTTGGCCGTGTTTTCCACGTCCTTCAGCGAGGCAAGCTCAACGGATGTGTGCATGTACCTTAACGGGATGCTAATAAGCCCAGTTGCCACTCCGGCACGCGTAAGCTGAATGGCATTTGCATCCGTCCCGGTCCCCCTGGGGCAGGCTTCTATCTGATAAGGTATCCCTTCCTCTTCTGCCGACTCTATTAGAATCCTCTCGACCACAGGGTTTATGTTCGCGCCCCTTGATATCGCCGGCCCCTCTCCGATATTCACCTCTCCGAGGCTTTTCTTGTTCATATTGGGACTGTCGGTCGCATGCGTCACATCCACAGCAATGCCGACTTTTGGGTTGACACCGTAGGCACTTGTATGGGCGCCTCTGAGGCCGACCTCTTCCTGAACGGTTGAGACCGAAAATAGGGCCGCTTTCAGTGGTTTTCCTGATAGCAGCCTGAGAGTGTATCCGATGACAAAGCTCCCAAGTTTGTCATCGAAACCTCTCGATATAACGAGATTGCCTCTGAGCTTCTCATATCCCACAGCATAGGTTATCGGGTCACCCACGGAGACAAGAGATTCGGCTTCCTTTCTGTTTTTGGCACCTATGTCGATCCAGAGATCCTCCACTCTGGGTGCCTTTTTCCTTTCATCGTCCGACATAACGTGTATCGCTTTTTTCCCTATAACCCCAAGAGTCGGCCCTTTTCCCGTGTGGATGTGAACACGGCGCCCCGGTATTATACCTACATCAAATCCTCCTATGGTTTTGAAATAGATATAACCATCATCGCTTATGTAGTTGACCATAAAGCCGAGCTCATCACAGTGGGCTGCGAGCATCACCCGCAGGTCCCCCTTCTCGTTGAGCACAGCTATGGAGTTACCGTGTAGATCGGTACTCACAGAATCAGCGTACTTTCCGATCCAGTCCCTCCATATCCTCTGAGCTGGTTGCTCAAACCCTGAGGGGCTCGGTGCTTCGGTTAGCCTCCTCAGAAAATCGGTTGCATCCTTTTTCATAACAAGCTCCTTTAGGGTATCCGATTCCAGAAACATAATCTCAGATATGTGCTCCGCTCATCTTGTCCTGAGAATATGGACTAAGGATGAAAGTTTGTCAACACTTTTTGCCTAAGAAGATAGACCTGACCCGGACAGGCTTCCTTTTGGAAAAAGATTTTTGGGTATTGACACAGGCTATTTCAGTAGTTATATTCACTTTAGTTTAGGGGTTTTGCGTTGCAGCTAAGAACAGATTCCCAGGGGGCAAATATGCCGAAATTCCGCGAGCAGGGTGTAAAGTACAAACTCCTAATAGTTTTTGCCCTTCTTTCAGCACTCCCGTTCTACCTTTTCCTCTACGTCCTCAGGGAGAAGAACATATACCTGCGAGGCGAAATCGGGCTTATAATCTGCGCTGTCCTCCTCTGTTTTCTCCTTGGTTTTTCCATTCTTAGAGGGATGCTAGATCGCATCATACTCCTCAGATCCATGGTGAGCGATGCCTCAAAGGAAGGGAGTTCCAAGATATCCTCCGAGATCAATGGCGAGGAGGAGATTGTGGAGATAGCGAGCTATTTTGATAAGCTTGTGGAGAACACCAATAGAAGCGCTGAAGAGCTGAAGGGTTTAACAGAGGAAATAGGCAAGGCCACAAAGGAGATCAACGAAGCCAGGGATAACCTCAAAAAAAAGGAATCTCAGCTTATAGCTCTCGGAGAGGCGGTAGAGCTTATATCTCTCATCACCGATAGAAATCAACTCCTGAGGGAAATATTGAAGAGGGCCGTGAGGGGTTTGGCCGCTGAGAGAGGGTCCATAATGCTCTCCGATGAAAGCTCGCAAGCCCTTACCATAGCTGTATCTGAAGGGCTCGGAGGGGATGTTGCCTCAAATACGAAGGTGGACCTTGGCGAGGGGGTGGCCGGGTGGGTCGCAGCAAAAGGGGAGCCCATACTTGTGGAGGATATATCGGGGGATTCGAGGTTCTCGGGGCTCAGAAAAGATAGGAGAGGCTACAGGGGGGGCTCCTGCATAAGTGTGCCTTTGAAGCTGAGAGATAAGGTGATAGGGGTTGTCAGTGTCACAGACAAGATTTCTGGAGAATCGTTTACGGAAGACGAGCTTCATTTCCTTATAACCCTTTCCAAACAGTCTGCTCAGGCTTTAGAGAAGGCACAGCTTTACGAGAGGATAAGCAGATTCAACGAAGAACTGAAGATGGAGGTTGAGCACGCGGTGGGTAGGCTCAGAGAGGTTCAGGAGCAGCTTGTCCTCTCGGAAAAACTTGCCGCTGTGGGACAACTGGCAAGCGGGGTAGCGCATGAGCTAAGGAACCCGTTAAGCATAATAAACACATCTCGTTTCTACCTTGAGAGTGTCAATGAGGTAGTGGAAAATCCGGACTGTGCGAAACACCTCGATATTATGAAAAGGGAGATAGAAAGATCGCAAAAGATAATACAGAACCTTCTTGAGTTTTCACATAGATCTGTAGCAAAGCGTGAACCGATATCGGTAAACAATGTGCTTAAGGATATCCTTAAGCTAATAGATAAAGAGCTCTCGATCAGAGGAGTCGAGTTGGAGAAAGATTTCAATGATTCCCCACCAATTATGGCGAACCTGGATGCCATGAGACAGATTTTCCTTAATATAATTATGAATGCTATAGATGCTATGCAAGAGGGAGGTAAGCTTAAGGTTTCAACCTCCCAGCAAGATGGGAAAAACGTTTCGGTAAAGATAACCGACACCGGGTACGGCATAAGCCAAAACGATCTAAGGCTTATCTTTGACCCGTTTTTTACAACCAAGGAACCCGGCAAAGGTATGGGGCTGGGTTTGAGCTTGGTACATTCCATGGCTTCGAGATATGGCGGGACGATCGATGTGGAAAGCGAGATAAACAAAGGAACAACCTTTACCGTAAGGTTCCCCTGTATGGATGAAGCCGATGCCTCATAGGACGGAAGCTGAGCGTTGAGTTGGACTCGTGGGGAAAGGTCGGGAAC
>CAZTBA010000206.1:0-7424 GCA_964611725.1 uncultured bacterium | reverse complement strand
TTTGGGGCGCGTTCCATCCTGGATTTTAGTTTCAGTCCGGATATTTTACCCCATGATTTCTTTAATAAACCCAAAGGAAAGGCCTGATTATGGAAGGCATGAGGGTGCTTTTGGTCGATGACGAAGAGAATATGCTGGAATCTCTCTCAGATGTCCTAGGCAAGGAAGGATATAGAATATCAACCGCAGAGAACGGTCGGATAGCTCTTGGGAAGCTTGCCGATGAGGAGTTCGATGTGGTGGTGGCCGATATCAGGATGCCGGTTATGGACGGGATGGAGCTTCTTGAGAGGATCAAGGTGCGCTATCCCAGTACTGATGTCGTTATGTTGACTGCCTATGGGACGATAGAAAACGCGGTATCAGCCGTGAAGATGGGGGCCTATGAGTACCTGCTTAAGCCACTCGAACCGGAAAGGATCCTCGAGACCCTGAAGGAGATTTCCCAAAGAAGGGGATGGGAGAAACCAAGTGCGGGCGTCCCTGTGGGAGAGGAGGAGGAATACGCGTTCGATGGAGTTACGGGCATAAATGAAAGGATGCTTAAAGTTCACGAGATGGTCCGTAAAGTCGCTAGGACCGACTGCAACGTCCTTATACTTGGTGAGAGTGGCACAGGCAAGGAGCTTATAGCCAATGCCCTTCACACCAACAGTCTTAGGAGTTCCAAGCCCTTCGTTGCCATAAACTGTGCGGCCCTGACGGAGACCATAATAGAGAGCGAGCTGTTCGGACACGAGAAGGGTGCCTTTACGGATGCCCGTTATACGAAAAAGGGAAAATTCGAGGTAGCTGACGGCGGTACCCTTTTCCTGGATGAGATAGGTAGCATGTCACTGCGGATGCAGACCAAGCTTCTCCGGGTGTTACAGCAAAAGGAGTTCGAAAGGGTCGGCGGAATCAAAACCATAAGGGTTGATGTGCGGGTGATCTCTGCCACGAGCGGTGACCTTATGAAACAGATAAAAGATGGCCATTTCAGGGAGGACCTCTACTACAGGCTGAATGTTGTCCCTATCTATATTCCTCCACTAAGGGATAGGAAAGAAGATATACCTCTGCTTGCGAATTTCTTCCTGCGAAAGCATGCATCCAAACTCGGCAAGAAAGTTGAGTCGATCTCAAGGGATGCTATGGACCTAATGACATCTTATGACTGGCCCGGGAACGTGCGTGAGCTCGAGAATGTAATCGAGAGGGCCGTGATCTTTACCACGGGCAACGCTATGACCTCGGATGATCTCTGGGGGAAGAGTGGTGAATTCGTTGTTGGGGGTGATAGCCCTCACAATGCAGGAGCGGAGCCATCCCGTTCACTTCCTGGGATGGAAAGGGATCTTATAATAAAGGCTCTAAAGGATACCAACTGGAATATATCACGTGCGGCAAGGATATTAAAGATAAGCAGAGGGACACTCTATAGCAAGATAGAGAAACATGGGATAAGCAAGGAAGATACATTAAGCTAAAATTTCTGCCAGATCTTTCGTCCCTTCTCTCAGATAGTTGGCGATAAGACGCGGGCTTCTGCCCTGTGTTTCTTCTTCCACCACTTTACGAAATTCTCTATTCCCTCTTCGATAGAAACTTGGGGATCATAACCTAAGATCCTTCTCGCTTTGCTAATATCAGCATAGGTTATAGGGACATCTCCCGCCTGGTAAGGAAGCTTCTGGATCTTCCCTTTGTATCCTAAATTCTTCTCGATGAGATGTATAAGATATTTAAGCTCCACAGTCCTTGAATTCCCCAGGTTGAAGACCTCGTATCCACAGTCAAGATCAAGCGAGCTCACTATCCCATGTATAATGTCCGATATGTATGTATAATCTCTTTTGGAAGATCCATCACCGTACATTGTTATCGGAACTCCATCGGCTATCATATGAGTAAACTTGTGTATCGCCATCTCCGGCCTCTGCCTCGGTCCATATACTGTGAAAAACCTTAGGCATACTATGGAAATGTCGTAAAGGTAATGATATGTAAAACAGTGAAGCTCTCCGGAAAGCTTCGTTGAAGCATAGGGTGATATGGGTTTGTCAACTTTGTGCGATTCGCTAAAAGGGACTTTGGAGTTTACCCCATATATTGAAGAGGATGAGGCGAAGACAAACTTACTTATGCCGTTGTTTTTAACCGCTTCGAGGAGATTGAGAGTACCCTTTACATTCACATCTTCATACAGAAGAGGATGTTCAATGGATGTCCTTACCCCTGCCCTGGCAGCTAAATGCACGACCTTGTCGAAATGTTCCCGCTCAAAGATCTCGTCAACCAATTCCTCATCCCTGATATCGCCTTTTACCAATTTGAAACTTGAATTATCCAGATAATTCGATAGATTTTCCCACTTGATCATAGGATCGTAGAAATCGTTAAAATTATCCAAACAGACAACTTTATAACCTTGAGCTAAAAGAGCCTCGACCAGATGTGAACCTATGAAACCAGCGCCGCCTGTGACTAAGATCTTATTTTTTCTCATTATGCTTGGCTCTCCTTGAACTCTTTCTTATAGTCCTCAGCGTTGATATTATGTTTTTTGATAAGGTCGTGAAGGGTTACCCTGCTTACATCAAGCTCTTTTGCAGCACGGCTTATATTCCCGCTGTTGCGAAGCAGGGCTGCCTTTATAAGCCTCTTTTCCAAATTATCTCTGGCACTTTTGAGGGAAAGTCCAGGCTCCACGTCGGATGTGACGAGCCCAAGGTCCTGGGCCGATATTAGCGGCTTTGAGGCCATTATGACAGCTCTCTCTACCCTGTTCTGAAGCTCCCTGACATTCCCTGGCCAGCTGTAGCCTCTTATCGCCTTAATAGCATTTTGAGAGAATCCTTTTTTCCTTCTTCCGTTTTCATCTGAATACTTGTAGAGGAAGTAGTTTCCCAGAAGCTCGACATCGGAGCTCCTGTCCCTTAAGGGAGGAAGGCTTATGTTAACGACATTGAGCCTGTAGTAAAGGTCTTCTCTGAAGCTTCCACCCTTCGTCTCCTTCTCGAGATCCTTGTTAGTGGCTGCGAGGACCCTTATATCGAGCGGTATAGTCTTGTTTCCGCCCACCCTCTCGATCTCGTGCTCCTGCAGGAAACGGAGTATCTTGACCTGAAGGGTCGGGCTTAGCTCCCCTATCTCGTCCAGAAAGACCGTACCCTCGTCCGCCATCTCGAACCTCCCGGGCTTCGGTCTGTAGGCCCCGGTGAAGGCCCCTTTTTCGTAACCGAAAAGCTCGCTTTCAAGGAGGTTCTCCGGGATTGCACCACAGTTTACCACTACGAACGGTTTATCCTTCCTGAGGCTTTGGGAATGGATTGCTCTCGCGACAAGCTCCTTTCCGGTTCCGCTTTCCCCAGTTATAAGCACCGTCACATCAGTTGTGGCTACCTTCCTTACGGTCTCAAAGACCTTCGCCATTTCAGGACATTCCCCTATTATCTCCTCGAAGCTCCGTTTCTCTGAGAGCTTCTTCAGTAGTTTTTCCCTCTCGATCTCGAGATTTCGTATGTGTATGATCCTCTTGATTATGACCCTTAGCTCATCTATATCTATTGGCTTGTAGTAATAGTCAACAGCACCAAGGCTCAGAGATTCGAGTGCGTTCTCCTTTTCATCGTTTCCCGTAATCATGATGGCTTTTGTATCGGGATACCTCGATGTTATCTCCTTTAGAAGTCCAATCCCTTGATTGCCT
This sequence comes from uncultured bacterium, assembly GCA_964611725.1. Lineage (GTDB taxonomy): Bacteria > Latescibacterota > CAZTBA01 > CAZTBA01 > CAZTBA01 > CAZTBA01. Next base: position 3,733 of record CAZTBA010000206.1, on the reverse strand, counting down.
CCTTCCGAAAGAGAGATATCAAGTGTTACAACGGTAGGTTTCTCCTCTTCGATTGTCTTCAAGGCCGAGGCTTCATCCTCGGCGAGAAATACTTCATAGTCATTCGAAAAGGCCCATTTAAGCTGAGTTAAGATACTTTTTTCATCATCTACAAAAAGAACCTTTTCCATAGATAAACTACTCTCCTGACTTATGATCTACTGGGAGGCTAAGCATAAAGGTTGTCCCCTCGCCCTCCCTGCTTCTTACTTCTATCTTTCCCCTGTGTGCCTCTATTATCGATCTGGTCTGGTAGAGTCCTATTCCAAGCCCTTTCTTTTTCGTAGTTTGAAAGGGTCTGAAAAGTCTCCTCTCGATGAAATCTCTGGACATCCCACAGCCAGTATCCTGAACCTCAATCTTGACGAAGCTTCCGTCATCCCAATCCCTGATCGTGACGCTGCCGCTCCCGCTCAGTGATTCGATTCCGTTGAGTACCAGGTTTTCTATTGCCTTTTCGATGAGGTCCTCATCGGCTCTGATTTTTTGAGAGCTTTGAAGCTCGGCTTTTAACTCAATCTTGCCACTGCCATTTGGGGAAAACCTCGATGAAACGCTCCTTACGATCGAGTTTACATCGCATTCGGAGAAGCCAAGCTTCGGCTCACTTGGAATTGTAGATATCTTCGATATGAGATCCTGCATCTTGACCGTAGTAGTGGTTATCGTTTCGAGCGCGTCTTTCTGAAACTCCGGGTCATCAAAGTTATCTACAGCATTATCTACAAGCATCGAAAGCATTGATACACAGTTCTTGAGGTCATGCGTTATAAAGGATGATACGGTGTAGAAAGACTCAAGTTCTTTCGAACTTGCCAGCTCTTCAGAAAGCCTCGCGTTGTTTGTGGCAACCGAGATCTGGTTCGCTACAGTGCTGAGAAAGACAAGATCTTCCCTTGAGAGTTTGAGCCCTCCAAGCAAGAGCACTCCTATGAGCTCTTCCTTAATCTTAAAGGGGACGAGCGCATCTGCCCCAAGCTTGGAGAAGACTTTACCCAATCCAGTGATATTGACTCTGCTATCTTTTACCTTCTCGATGTCTCTCAATAGAACCGGACCATCAACATTCCTTAAAAGATCTTTTATGGAGCTGACCTCATCTAAGCTGAGTTCAACATCAGAAATCCCTCTGGACTTCAAGAGGCCAATTCTGTCCGTATTATCTATAAGGATGATGGATACCTTTGGGGCCTGTATCGAGCTTTGTATGAAGCTCAGGACAGCATCCGTCATCTCATCTAAGGTTACTATAGAGCTTGTACGACGACCGAACTCAAGCCACTCCTTCCGGTAATCGTATTTGTACCTGTAAAAGTTGCGGTTGACAATCTCTCTTATCCTCCTCTAGACATCGTCCGATGTGAATATTTGAAGCGTAAGGAATAGTGCCCAGAACACAATTACTGCAATGGGTAGTAATATCCCTATCCCTGTAGTCTGGCGGAGGAAATTACTCGCTACGCCAAGGATCAGCAGGAAGCCTCCGGCAAGGAAAAGCGTCAGCGACGAATAGACTACCTGGCGGCCGATCATCATGTTACTGTCCAGAAGCTTGTATCTCAAGATGGAATACCCTGAAAGGATGTGGGCAGGGATAAGCACCCACGATGCGGATGCGATAAAGAGAAGGTCCACAAACCTGTAAAGCAGAGCTACGGAGCAGATGTAGAAGTACGCGACAGCCGCCGCCACCAGTCCGAAAAGCATCGCTCTCACCTTCTTCTGGCTCGGTCCGGCCCGCCTGAAGGTGTTCTCGAAGTTATACAACATTATTGTTATCGCTATGAGTATATATATAGTGAAGTATCGTCCTATCGGGCTTAAGCCGATATAGTAATTTCCACTGTGATATTCAGCTCTCTGGATGAATGATCCTTTAAGGGATAGCGCGAAGAAGACCACTGCACCGATCCCTATAAGCGTTAAGATCAGTTTCCAGTTCTTGGAATATCTGTGATGATCCTCTCTGAGGAACGATAGACTAAAAACTACAAGGAAAAACGGAGATAGTGAGATAGCTGCCGCTCCGGTTTTAAACCATTGAAGGGGAAGGTAAAACTCTCGTTCCAGCGCCAGAAGGCTGAGCTGAAACAGAGATATAAGGATTAATACTACACCGAAGCTGACGTTCGTGAGGCTTCTATAATTCTGCTTAAGGACATATATGCTTAGAAGAAACCCTGTAATAACGCTTGTCAGTATAGCTATGGAATGTAGTTCGGTCATATTCTAATAGCTCAGAGTTTAAGCTCAAATTCGGCTACAATCGATGCTAGATCCGTATCTCGGTTAATGTACTTTCCGCAATTAATAACTTCCATTTTACAAACTGGGAGCTTCCTTTTGTAAAATCCCAAAATGCCCGCGTAACTTGCTTTCCGCTCCCTGTCGCTTGTGACTCAATATGCCCCGTCCTTTTTCAGAACGGCCCAGGCTGTTTTGAGGAGGATTTTGAAATCTGTGAATAATGAACTCTTATCGATGTATTCGAGATCCAACTTGACCATATCATCGAATGAGAGATTGCTCCTTCCACTCACCTGCCACAACCCCGTAAGCCCCTGTTTGGTCTTCAACCGCTTTTTATGCCACTCCTCATAGTTCTCGATCTCCTTGAGGAGCCCAGGTCTCGGCCCCACAAGACTCATGTCACCTTTGAGAACGTTGAAAAGCTGTGGTATCTCGTCCAAGCTATACTTTCTTATTAATTTTCCAACGGGAGTTACCCTTGGATCATCTCTTATCTTAAACAGTGGCCCCGCAACTTCATTGTATTTTTCAAGGAGTTTTTGCCTCTCTTCCGCACCGGTTACCATGGATCTAAACTTATACATATGGAAAGGCCTCCCCGGGAATCTTGATTTTCTCCTTTCACTCCTCCTCCTGTTCCCGGTTGCCCTCCTTACCGGTGCCCTCCGTCTATCGTGTATCTCCCGGCGCTCACAGCCACGTCGGTCCTCTCCGATCCTCTGCTGTTTATAAAGTATAGGACCTTTCGAACTTATCTTTATAGCAATTGCGATCACAAGCATGATCGGTGACAGGAGCACTATGAGGAACAAGGAACCAACTATGTCGATAGAACGTTTTGTGAAGTTTCTCAAACTGTTTTCGCTTAATGTCCTGGCAGGGGTACGTGAGCGTGAAGGCTTCCTGTTAGATATCCTTCCTGTCCTCAGAACTTCGGAAAGCATAAAGGATTTTCTCCTTTTTTGTCTGCTTTTTCGAAAAGGTATATAGCTCCGCAGAATGTAGTTAGCAAATGTTATACCAACTACTTCGATGCCTATGAAAACAGGGATAATGATAGTTATAACAAGCGATTCCGGAGCTTCCGGGAATAGGCTCTGCTTTCAGTCTAAATGTCGGATATTAGACAAATGTTCATATTCATTACATGCCAGACAGCGCCTTAAAATCATCGCCTGAAACGCATATGGGTTTATATGGCAGGAGCTTTGCGTATGGAGGACGAAAAATCTATTGTAAGGGTGTGAATTTCGTATAAAAAATTCGATATTTTGGGATGTTTTGGCCCCATTTATGCTTGTTTCTATTTAGAACAAAAACCATTTCAGGGAGGGCTGCAAGGGATGAATTAAATCATCAAACTAGAAAGGGAAATTGATGATCTGGACTGGCAAGGAGCGTCGCCGGATGGAAAGGAGGAAAGGGGAGAGGAGAACCCTCAACC
>CAZTBA010000205.1:0-11136 GCA_964611725.1 uncultured bacterium | reverse complement strand
TTCTATCTTATTATAGACCAATATTATGAGTGAGTTCTACAACGATAGTTTTTTTTGTATACTTGGCTGAAATATTTGCAGTTGGGATTATTGCCTGTTGGCGTACCGCAATTTATCGGATTATTCACTCGGAAGGAGAAAGCTTAGTAGCTTTACTGCCGCATCGTTAGATAGGCAATAGACAGGGGACGAATAATGAAAAAGGCAATTGCTTTCGCGGCGTCATTGGGTATGATGGCTTTCTTTGCTGCCGATCTTATTTCCTGTGGGAAGCCAAAAGAAGATACCGCCATTCAGGCGGCTGAAAGTTGGCTGGCCCTGGTAGATGAGGAAAAGTATCCGGAGAGTTGGGAGGGGTTGGCAAATCTGCTCAAGAAGAACATAGAGAAAGAAAAATGGGTTGATGATTTGAATCGATTCCGCAAGCCTCTCGGTAAGCCGATTGAGAGAAAGCTGATCGACAGGCAACATGTGACGGATTCTTCCGAGGCTCCCGGTGGCGAATATCTTATATTTCAATATCAAACATCGTTCGAGAATAGGAAGCCGATAGTTGAGGTGGTGTCAGTGGTGAAAGATGCAGATGGAAAATGGAGAACTCTGGGGTATTTTATCCAATAAAGCCGTCCAACACTCAACGGAACCGGCGGGTATCCATATTCATCGTCCGTTTTTTAGCACCCTAACTTCGCCATGATTGCTGAATACCTTAGAGGAGGAGCAGGCTGCTAATGGTTACTTTTGACGGGGATTTTGAAAACGCGAGCTTGGGACAGGTTACGAAGATTGCGGACAACTGGTATCACATCGGGCTCCGGCCTGATACGGCGTACTGGACACACTTCCGGGTGAGGGGCTGCAAAGGCAGGGAGATCACGTTTATGCTCACCTACGTGGACCGTCCCTTCACGAACCGTTGGGGGACCTTTGAAACCGGGAATCCGGAGCGCCCGGACATGCGTTGCCGCAACCCGTACCTGAGCTACGATGGTGTGCATTGGGAGCATTTCAGCTTCGCGCGCAGGTTCGTCACCATGCCGCGCACGGTCAGCTTTCGACATACGTTTAAAGAGGATGAGGTGTTTATCTGCTATACAATCCCCTATACATACACCAATCTAAGGGATTACCTGGAACGCATCGAAAACCATCCCCGAATAGTCGTGGAATCCCTCGGGGGGACTGCCGGTGGTAACGATCTGCCCCTGGTCACCGTGCAGGGAAACCCAAACGCTGAAGAACTGATCGTCCTGATCTGCCGCGAGGACAGCGACGAACCCACATCGAACAATGCGTTGGAAGGGCTGATAAATCGGCTCATGGAGGGCGGGGCCGAGATAGACGCGATGCTGGACCGCTGCGCCTTCAAAATCGTGCCCATGGTTGCAGTCGATGCGGTCCTGATCGGATCACCGTACGGTGGGCCCTGGGATGTCATGGCCCGACGTTGGCTGGACGATCCGCCGTTGCAGGAGATTGCGCACATCAAATCCGCGCTGAAAGAATGGTTCGGCGCATACCGAATCCGACTGATAGGCAAGCTCCACGGCGGCCAGACCTACGACAATCCCCCCGTATGGGATTTCCGGGTGTTTGATTTGAATATGCGAAAACTCATCCCGGACAGACGGCCCGAAGAGCTGGACCCCGTCTGGAATCCCTATCTCCTCGATGCAGTACCCTGGGTGCGGCAGTTGTCGATTTTCGAATCGTATCTGCAGAAGGAATATGACTTCTGGAATTTCTTTTCCGTACACACCAACGGACGTGACCCCGAGAACCTGAGAGAACAAGGGGAGAGATTCGCCGGACTTCTGGCGCAGTTCATTCAAATGGGGAGCAGAGACTGATCCGCCGTGCCGATCAGATGCGAACCAACGGGTCTGCCTGCCGTGAAATCGCGGCGCGTTTCACGCATGTGTCATGGCTTACCCCGGGAGGCTTGTGCGGTGTCCGAGCGAAGGACTGAGTGTGAAGCGATCATCTTTTGGGCTGAAGAACCAACGTGAACCGAAAGGAAGGAGATGATGCTCAAGATTGAAGACTACGCTACCATCGAGGCTTATTGCGCTGGGGTTCCCGTTTACGCTTTTGGTTACACCTGTGTCTATGGGGTGAGCCCAGACCTGTTGCCGGGCGCGGTGTTGCAGGAGGGCAATACGCACCCCATTGTCAAGGTGGCTCCCAAGAAGTCCTGGGAAATTAAACACAACCTCTGTGGTTCCACACCTGCGCGCGAACCGAAGACTATGTGGAACGACGACCAACCCCTCCTGCCTGTCCACCTGATCGATGGGGACCCCGAGACTGCCTGGGCCAGCAGGGGCAGCACTGTGCCCGATGCCCAGCCGGAATGGATACGGATCGATCTATCCACCGAGAGCACGGTGGCCTCGGTCGTCCTGGTGTGCAGCGAGCTCGGTCCGGCTGCGCAGGGCCCAGGCAGCAAATGGACGATGAATAGCCCCGGTCTGAAGCCCGGCAAAGCCCTTCCCAAAGAACTGACTATCAAGTTAAGCTGCAATGCGAGGCAATGGAATACGGTGTATGAGAACAGGGATTTTTCGGGGCCTGACAGCGGTCCAACGGTGGTCGAGTTCCCTCCCCAATCCGCCAAGCAGATATGGATCATCGGGGGCAACCTGCAGTCGGTACTGAATTGGGGGCCCAGCTTCTCCATCGGCGAAGTGGAGGTGCGTGATCCGGACGGCAATAATATGGCCCTGCTGTCGCGAGGAGCCGGCGTAACCGTATCGTCCACTTACTACGGTTATGGGATGGACCGTTTCACGCAGGATATGCTCTGGCCGATCCAGTACGACCTCGGCTTCAAGTGGACGCGGGTCGGGTATGACATGGGCATGTATCTCTGGTCGTACGTTGAACGGGAAAAAGGCAAACTGGAGATTGACGCGCGCGCCGACGAGGCCATCACAGAAGCCTGGCGCAACGGGATAAATGTTATCATGTGCTTAGACAAAGGCAATTGGCTCTACCATGATCCACCCGGGAAAGTTGACTGGAAGAAAGCGCGCATCTACGAGATGATGGAGACCTACTACGACCATCAGGGCTGGCCCCATGAAAGTGAGGAAATGATGGCGGGCTGGCTATGTTACGTAGATTACATGGTCCGACACTTCGGGAACCGCGTCGCCTACTTCGAAATCTGCAACGAGTGGAACAGCATAAGCATTGATGACTATTTAAAGATAGCCAAAGCGACGATTCCCGCAATACGGCAGGCCGACCCAAAGGCACGCATCATGCTGGGGTCCCTCGGAGGATTTTCCCGCGATCAACACGACTTGATTCTTGCCTGTCTGCGTGAGCTGGGCCCGCAGCTTGACGCGGTAGGGTGGCATCCCTTCTACCAGATCGACCCGGATGAGCGGGTGTACCGCAACTACAGGCAAGATTTCGCGGAGTTCAAGGCGCAGTGTGAGGCTCTTGGCTTCAAGGGAAGGTATGCGGCAACGGAGTGGACTTGGGTTGCACCCTATCCCAACACGACAGACCTAAACCAATTTCCGTGTTCCGAAATGCAGAAGGCCAAGTACTCGGCTCAATTGATGACCGCACATTGTGGAATGGATATCATCTCGCTCTACAACGAGACCTTCCAGACCGGAAGGATAAATTGGGATGTTACCCTACTTCGCAATCCGAGTTTTCAGATTGATCCGATCACTCCGGCGCAACCTCAGCCGATCTACTACACGTTACGGACCATTTCCACCGTGCTGGACGGTTTCCAGCCGGCGGCATTTCCCGTCCGCTTCAGCTCCGAGAAAGAGCTCGATTGCTATACCTTCCGACGAGGAGACAACGAGCTGCTGATAGCCGCCTGGATACCAGGCAGGACTGGGGACGGAATCGTCGAAGAAAAAAGCAATATCAGTTTCCCGGGCGTTCGGGCCAACCGCGCCTGGGCAGTGGATACAATGAACGGAACCGAACAGAGGCTCAATCTCACGCATTGTAGTAGCGATACCGTGCTCGAAAACATGCTGATCAAAGACTATCCGGTTTTCGTCCGGATAGCCCAATGACCGCTGTGGGTGATCCCGGGTCGTCATGCTTCACCAAGAAATGGGACGATAAGCGGAGCTCCCGTTTAACGGCCGTGGTAGTTCCAGAACCTTTAGGTGTGTAACGGAAGGATACCGGGGGAAAGATATCGATGACAAAACCAAACATCCTGCTAATCACCAGTGATCAACATCATTGGAACGCCATCGGATACAACAACCCGGAGGTGAAGACCCCTAACCTTGACAATCTGGCAGCGGAGGGAACGGTGTTCACACGCGCCTACTGTCCCAATCCCACATGTACACCCACCCGGGCATCCATCGTCACTGGCAGGTATCCCAGCCAGCACGGAGCATATTCTCTGGGCACCAAGTTGACGGAATCCGAACACACGGTCGGTGAAGATTTCACAGCAGCGGGTTATCGCACAGCCTTGATCGGCAAGGCACACTTCCAACCGTTGCGGGGCACTGAGGAGTTTCCATCCCTGGAGGCCTATCCCATTCTGCAAAATTTGAAGTTCTGGCGTGATTTCTCGGAGCCTTTCTACGGATTCGAGCGGGTGGAATTGGCGCGCAACCACACGGATGAATCCCACGTGGGGCAACACTATGCACTCTGGATGGAAGAGAGGGGCTGCACCAACTGGCGCGATTACTTTTGCACACCGACCGGCAACAATGATACCCAGAAACGGAAGTGGCTTATTCCGGAGGAGTATCACTATGACGCCTGGATTGCCGAGCGCACGAGCGCACACCTTGGAGAATACGCCCGGAATGGCGAGAGCTTCTTCCTGTGGGCCAGTTTCTTTGACCCACATCCCAAGTACCTCGTTCCGGAGCCCTGGGACACGATGTACGATCCCGAAAAGCTAACGGTGCCGCAGATCGTAGAGGGGGAGCATCGGAACAATCCGCCACATTTCCAGATGACGCAGGAACAAACTCCGGACTTCTCAGCTTGGCGGGAACCGGATGGGCACGGGATACACGGTTTCCACTCCCACCTTCACGACCGAGGGGAATTGGCAAAAGATATCGCTATCTACTATGCGATGATCAGTTTGATGGACAAATACATCGGCACAATCCTCGATAAGCTTGACGGGTTGGGATTGGCGAAGGATACCCTGGTCGTCTTCACAACCGACCATGGCCACTTCTACGGCCAGCATGGCCTCATTGCCAAGGGAGCTTTCCACTACGAGGATATGATTCGGGTTCCGATGATCGCCCGCCTGCCAGGCAGGATTCCGACAGGGCAGCAGATCGCAGCTCTCCAGACCCAGGTGGACTATGCCCCGACCTTTCTGAGCATCGCCGGGGTTCCCATTCCCCGCACGATGACTGGCATTGATCAAAAGGCAGTCTGGTTCGGCAAGCAGGAGTCTGCTCGGGACCACATTATCGTAGAAAACCGCCATCAGCCCACCACACTGCACCTCAAAACATACGTGGATAAACGACACAAGCTCACAGTCTATTATGGGCAAAGCTATGGCGAGCTGTTCGACCTTGAACGTGATCCGGGAGAGGTTCACAACCTGTGGGACAACCCGGATTGCGCTGAGTTGAAGTCCGAATTAGTGATGAAGCTACTGCAAGCAGAAATGGGAAAGGAACCCCTCTGGATGCCGAGAATCGCGGGGGCATAACCGAAATCGCTGCAAATATGTATGCCGGTTGGCCGCGCGGTACGCTTTATGGAGGGAGATTACTATGAAACGATTCGACAAAGACAGGCAGTTAATCATCCCGATCAGCAAGCAGGAAAAAGATAGAAAGAGAAAAGGGTCAAATATCTGATTACAGAGGCGTACTGCCCAAATGGCTGTAGCATTATTGACCAGGACCATCAGATTAATGGATTTCCCAGGTTGTGGATACATTTCAAGCGCCCTGGTGAAGAAGGGGTATTTGTGATTTCCGTAAATCGGCTTGTACCGATGTTCACGCACAAGGGGGTGAGAGATCTGGATGGGTAAGAAGAGTGGCTGTGGTTGTTTCGGAGGTGGCGTTTTCGGAAGCATCGGTGCTGTTCTGGCTGCGCTGCTCAGTTGGAAAGTCCACCACAGTATCCTGTGGGCACTGGTACACGCCTTCTTAAGCTGGTTCTATGTGGTGTATCACTGGCTGCGATACGGAGAGTTTCTGCCGTAGGCGGGCCGTTCCGTTGGATTTCTCTTTCGTAATCGGAGACGGGAACACCAAGGGCATGTCGGCCCTTCGGCGTGAATTGGGGTTGATGCAATCCTTGAGAAAAAACATGTATCTGGCGTAATCCCATTGGGAATAAGCGCCGGTGCGATCTTACGTGATCCATATGCCTGGTGGTTCGGAAGGAGCGGGATCGTGAGACCCCGCCCCATGTCGGTCAGGCTACGAAGACGGACAGGAGGGGCACCATAGCGGGTATCGAAAATCCGAGAAGATATGGAAGGACACCTTTTACCGTAGCTGTCGTTCACGGCGGCCCGGGGGCTGGCGGGGAGATGGCCCCGGTAGCACGTGAACTCGCATCCGGGTGGGGCATTTTAGAGCCGATTCAGACGGCGTTATCGGCCGAAGGACAGGTTGAAGAGTTAAGAACCCTTGTGGAAAAGGAGGCAGACCTTCCCGTCACCCTGATCGGTTTCTCCTGGGGAGCGTGGCTCAGTTTCATCTTCGCCGCCAATTATCCCGCATTCGTAAGAAAACTGATACTTGTCGGAAGTGGCCCCTATGAGGAAAAATATGCTGCAAGAATTCAAGAGACGAGGTTAAGTCGTCTCAGCGAAGAGGAGAGAACGGAGGCCGAATCTCTCATTGAAGTTTTGAGTAATCCGGAAGCTGGAGACAGAGGCTCGGCTTTTGCACGATTCGGGGCATTATCTTCAAAAACTGATGCATATGATCCGATAATGTACGAATCCGAAGTGATTGATTGTCGGGTTGATGTCTTTCAAAGCGTGTGGAAGGATGCTGCGAAACTGAGAAGGAGCGGGAAGCTTCTGAAACTCGGAAGACATATCGAATGTCCGGTGGTTGCGATCCATGGCGACTACGATCCCCATCCGGCTGAAGGTGTCCAAAAGCCCCTGTCTGCCACCCTGAAAAGCTTTCGATTCATCCTGCTCGAGAATTGCGGGCACATGCCCTGGGTTGAGCGGGAAGCTAAGGAAGAGTTCTTTCGAATCCTCAAAGAGGAATTGCGTTAATGGAACTCCGATGACAGATACATTGATAGTTGCTTTGAGGAAAGCCCTTGCGGTCAGGGTTGATACCATCACTTTCGCCGACAATGTATACCAGGATGAGGGTTTCATCGCGGAAAGCATCAGTAGCGGCTTTGCCGGGTGGTTCCGTGAGACAGACCTTGCCAGGCATGTTGAGTTTGTCTTGAGGCATTGCGAGGTCAAACCACGTTCCAAGATTCTGGATATGGGTTGCGGTCATGGCAGACATGCCTACCTTATGAGTTGCCAGGGACACGACGTGGTCGGCGCGGATATCTCAGAGAAACTGATTTCCTATTTGAAGGAACGATATGGTGACGCTGTCCGATTCGAAAAACAGTCTTTCACCGACATCGACTACTCCTCCGTGTTCGACTTTGCGGTCATCTTGGGGAACAGCCTCAGCCTGATTCCCAGAGGGGAAATGCGGCAGGCCCTTGAGAATCTCCGCAATTCCCTGCAGAAAGGCGGAAGGCTCTTCTTGGAGTTGGACAACAGACCTCATTTCGTCAAGTATGATGCCGGGAGAAAGCGTTGGAGTTACGGTGGCGGCCACTGGCTTACCCTATCTCAACACCACTACGATCGGGCGAACAAGTTGGAGAAAACGCTGGACATCGGGATCGACCTCAACACCATGCGAGTTGGGATCTTTCCTTTGACGAAAAGCCTCTATGACCACAGGGAGATTCTCGAGTGGCTGACGAAAGTTAATCTGAGGGTCGTGAAGTCTTTCGGGGACTGGGATGGAGCCAGCGTTTCCGACGACTCTCCCTCCCTTCTCATAGTTGCAGAAAGGGAGTTCTGACAGTTGCATCCACACGGGCGGAGATTGCGCTGTAATTCATCCTGTCCGCTGATTCGCGGGCGTTCGGCCTCACCGACGGAGACATCATGACATTGCGCGAGAGAATCTTAGCTGTGTACCGTGGGAACCTCCCTGACGTGGTGCCGTTCATGCTGGATCTCTCTCACTGGTTCTACCACCATCGACATCTGCCGTGGGACCTGAGTGTGTCCTACGAGGAGCCGGAATATGAACTGATCGACTACCACAAGAAGGCAGGGGCTGGATTCTACATGCCAAATCTCGCAGCTTTCTACTCCGTCGTCTATCCTGATGACGTGAACATCGCAACAGAGAAAAGGGTCAGAAATGCTGTTCCTGAAATTACTTGGCGGGTGGAGACACCCGTGGGGTCGATTGAGCGTGCGAGGGTGTGGGTAGAGCGAACGTATGCCTGGGCGATCAGCCGATGGGGCATCCGTGATGAAAACGGACTGCGGGTGCTCAAGTATGCCATGAGCCGGCGTCGTTTCGTCCCGCACTGGGATCGATTTGTTCAGTGGGATGAATACGTTGGAGACGCCGGAATTGTGTATCTTCCCCTTGGCTACAGCACCGTAGGGCACCTCCTCCACTACTGGATGGGTATCGAGGGGTTCGTGTATGCCACGGTCGATTATGCTGAATTACTGCGTGAGACCATCGATGCTGTAAACGCGAATACCCTTGAGCTTGTGGATCTGGCGTGCGAATCTCCTGCCGAAGTTGTCATCATGGGCGACAACTTCTCCAGTGACATTCAGTCCCCGCCCTTCTTCGATCGCTGGTCCCGCTCCTTCTACGAGGAAGCTATCAGACGCCTGCATGCTGCGGGCAAGTTCGTAGCTGTCCATACTGACGGCAAGCTGAAAGACGCCCTACGTATGATCAGGGATGTCGGCGCGGACTGTGCGGACGCTGTGACACCCGATCCTATGGGGGATCTGACGCCGGAACAGTGCCGTGCCGAAGCGGGGAACGATTTCATCCTTTCCGGCGGTGTGTCGCCCAATCTGTGGATGCCTGAAGTTCCGATACAGACGTTCGAATCTAAGGTTCTGGAGTGGCTGGCCCAAAAGGACGTAACGTACAGATTCATCGCGAACGCCGGTGATCAGGTCCCGCCCGGGGCGGATGAGCGACGTATCGTGATCATGCGAAGGCTCGTTGAGGAGTACGGGCGCTACTGATTGCCGCCTATTGCATGACGCAAAGTTGCGGCTCATCCCGCACTCCGTTCACCACTATTATGTCGTTATGAAAAGATTCCTACTGGACAACGATGGCAGCAACATCTTCCACAACCTGGGAGAGGATGTCACTGCAACCGTCGCGGAGACCGTGCGGGAATGTCCTTCTACCGTGTCGACATATCTGCTGTGTTCCGGGGCAGGGAGCTGCTATTGGCCCAGCAAAGTCGGCAATGTGGACAGACGCGCGAGGGGTCTGCTTGCGGCACATTCCCGCGGGCTCGATCCTGTCGGAATGCTGCTGAGAGAACTCAAAGCGGCAGGCAAAGAAACGTTCATCACATATCGTATGAACGACGTCCACAACCCGACGGACACTGATCAATGGAACACGCCCCGCATCCGCCTGGAAAATCCTGAGTGCATCGTGGGCCTGGATGAAGTGCGCCAAGGGCAGGCCAACTGGATGTCCTATTGCCTCGACTACACACGCGACGACGTGCGCGAATACGTTCTGAGCCTTGTCGGGGAGCAGGTCTCCCTTTACGGAGACATCATTGACGGATTTCAACTGGACTGGATGCGCTTCCCACGCCACCTCTCGGGAAGCCCGGAGGAGGTATGGGGGAAACGAGGGATCATTACGGAGTTTACGGCTCAGGTGCGTAAGGTTCTGGGAGGCACAGGACGCGAAATCCTGCTTGGGACACGCGTGCCCACCACGCCTTCAGGTTGTCGGAGCTTGGGTTTTGACCTCGCCCAATGGGCGAAGCACAGTCTGATAGATTTTCTGGTTGTCTGCCCGTTTCTGACAACGGACTGGCGCATCCCGATAGCAGAGTTCCGCGATCTGTTGGGGGTTAAACGGATACCTGTCTATGCGGGGTTCGACTTCGGCTTCGGATATCAAAAACACTTCCCTGAGTCGCTTCGTGGCATATGCGCCAGTCTGTACGATTGTGGTGCGGACGGCATTTATGTATTCAACTTCCCGTGCTGGACCGAATATCTGGCTGCACGTCCGTACCACTGGCTCCGTGGGTTGGAAGATCTGGAGACGGCTGCTGCGAAACCGCTGCTCTTTGCCGTGGACCATGGGTGTCACCGAATCGCCGGTGTGGACCAAAAAGCTCAGATTCCTGCGACAATTCCGGTCGGAGGGAGGCTGGAGGTGGCCATATGGGTCCCGGCGGCTGCCCTGCCGATCTGGCGTGGACTTTGCCTGGTGCACAGCCACGGTGATGTGAGCATCGAGATCAACGGTCATCCGACCAGGGGAATTCACCTGGGACAGAAACCGACCGGTGCTTTCCGCTCTGAGATCTTTCTGGAATTCGTTGATCAATACTGGGACAAAGACACCCGTCCCAAGCCCGAAGACTGTCGAGCTTTTCGTGTCGATCCGGCTCACCTCCGCGTCGGTTCAAACCAGTTCGGGATTGCGAACCTGGCCGCCGGAGATCTGGAAATCGAACGCGTAAACCTGGCCCTGTGGTAGGCTGCGGTACGGCGGACCCATAGCCCCAACCGACTGCTAATCACCGCGGCTGATGCCTGTTGTGCTCAGATGCCTGACTCGCCGGTGCTCCCCAGGGCGGAACGGAGGATCGGAAACACGTTTCCCTGTGTTAGGTGCGAGATTGATCTCTACGATAAGGTTGGACTGTGCCGGACAGGAGAAAGGAATGATTATGGCTGATGATCTGGAGGATGCAAGTCAGGTGTGGCTGGCTGGCTCGAAATTGGGGTTGTTCCGGAGCCGGGACGGGAGTGCATGGGAGCAGGTTGGGGCGTATCGGTTCCGGGTGACGAGTATATTACGGAACCGGAGACGAACGTGTGTGGGGGTGGGAAGCGGGGTATGGGAG
>CAZTBA010000204.1:0-11174 GCA_964611725.1 uncultured bacterium | reverse complement strand
GTCCGGACCCTACGTGATGCTTTCGGTTAGCGATACCGGATTTGGCATGGATGAGGAGATCCAATCCCACATTTTCGAGCCATTTTTCACCACTAAGGAAACTGGTAAAGGCACGGGTTTGGGTTTATCTACCGTTTATGGGATAGTTAAGCAGAGCGATGGTTACATCTGGGTTTACAGTGAGCCTGGACAGGGTACGACCTTCAAGATTTACCTGCCTCGTGTCGATGAAACAGTTGGGCTGTCTGACAGTGGAGACGTTCCCTCTGAAGGTCCACGCGGTTCGGAGACCATCCTGGTGGTAGAGGATGAGGATACGGTCCGCGATCTGGCTTGTCAGGTACTGCGAAGGAGCGGTTACACTGTGTTGGAGGCACAAGATGGCGAGGGAGCTCTTCAGGTCTGTGAAGGTCGTGATGATCCGATCCACCTGTTGTTGACTGATGTGGTTATGCCTGGTATAAGTGGTCGTAAGTTGGCAGAACGACTGATATCTTTGCATCCGAAGGTCAAGGTGCTTTACACTTCTGGTTACACGGACGATGCTGTTGTCCGTCATGGCGTATTGGAGCCAGGGATAGAGTTTCTTCAGAAGCCCTTCACACCAGATGCCCTTGTGCGCAAGGTGCGCGAAGTGCTGGACGCGCCTAAAGAGGAATAGCAGTGATCCCACTGGACCTTAGATCACCTCGTAAGTCGAGAAACAGGAAATCGAAACAGGCAAAAGCAAAGTGCAATGAGTAGCATTTGTACAACCTATCCCATTCATCTTTCACGCTCTATGATCCAGAAAGAGATAGAAGAGAAAAACGCGAAAGGGAAAATATCCAGGTTCGAATGTCCTACACTGAGCCTCAGGCTGCCCGGGGGACTTAAAAGTGCAAGAAAGGCGTTCTGGTCCTCACTCGCTATCGCTTTCATTATACACCTGGGGCTTTCGCAGATTAGGATAACTGGCGAGGAGAACAATGCTATAAAGCCACTTACCACGAAATTTGTGAAGAGGGAACCACGCCTCGTGAAGCCCTTAGAGCTCAGGAAGCTTCCAGAACCGAAAAGGCGTCCGATGAAGCGACAAGTGGTCTTGAAAAATCTGAAGAAGTCGGACTCCAATATATCCCAGACAACTTCACACCCCATTAAGGTACTCGAAAATCTCGCCCGCCCAATGTCCAATATCGAAAGATCCATCGGTTTCTCCCCGGAATTGATCGAACCTCCCATGATCTTGATCCCGATAGAGGGTGCCAAGGAGCCCAAGGATAAGATAGATATGAGCTTGGATATGCTAGACATAGATGCCCTCGATACGGGGCGTTACCGTGCGATGGTGATCTTCAAAAACCCTGTCGACAGGCGCTCCATTTATGGATACTTTCATCTGATAATCATCTATTCCGAGAGTATAGAGAAGGGGCTCGAGACGCTCGTGAGTTTTACTGTGGGGGGACGTTCGATAGTAGAGCAGGAAATCCGTGCACTTGTAAGGGCCGTGAACAGGTATACAGATATAAAGATGGACGTTATAGGAAGATACAGTATGGACTCGAAAGAGTTTCTAAGGACCCCTTTCGTGATGGTGGAGTCAACGACGCATTTCGATGTCACAGATCGGGAGGTAGAAAACATAGGGAAATATCTCACACATGGGGGATTTATCTTCTCCGAGGTAGAGAAACATGGAACTAACTATATGTTCCCGACAGGATCCGCGGCTGATCTCAGTTTCAGGGATATGTACAAGCGGGCACTTGCGACCCAGGGATTCACCTTCGAGAGGGACTGGATCTTCGAGCAGCTTCCGAACGACCATCCGGTCTACCACTGCTACTTCGACTTCGATGGTCCTCCCGAAGGACAGATCAACTATTTCACCCAGAACGGCGAAGGGCTTATAGATTATCTCGAAGGGATAACGTTAGACGGGCGACTGGTGGTTATTCACTCGAACAAGGATATGTCCGATCTCTGGTACCTCAATGTCGAAAACACCCGTGTTCTGCAATTTGCTGTAAATATGGTTATCTTCGCCCTCACACAGGAGGGGTCCATCACCAATCAGGCCATGCACCATGTGCAATGAAACTAAGGCTGAAGGGCCTCCCTCTAATACCAGATCGCGTATGGTATAAACCTCAGTACCAGCCTCCCACTCTTTTCCTGTTTCTTGAAACGGAAAACGAGCCTTGATATCTTTCCATCTGCTTTTGAGAGCCTTCTAAGCTTGTCGTCATCGGTGGCGATCTTTTCATATTCGGCCTTCACCAGCTCAATATCGTATTCCACCCTGAGCGATCCCTTCTCACCCACGATCAATGCGCTCCCAGGTTTGAGAAACTCCATGGGATGGAAGGAATAGACGGGCATCATGAAATCACATCTGTCCCCAGAGGAAAAAACAACCTCATCAACGAGCTCCACAAAACCCTGATCTCCCTCACGTACAAGGGATATCGTGCGATCAAGCTTATCGAGTCCAGCCTCTTCGGGATATGCGCCTTTGAGATCGAGGGAGAGTATATCCTGGCTTTCGGTGGATCCGTGGGAAAGAATCTCAGCTCCATAGCTTTTGCCGGTCCCCTGCTCTACATCGTTGACCAACGGGACAGAATGCCCCCTTGAGGAACAGGCGATATGTCTATACCGATCCGGCCCGAAATAGGCCCTTGTATAGCTTCCAGACCCCAGTTCGGCCACCAGGGATTCCTCCATAAAGTGGATAATAAAGCTCCCGCAGTCGTTCTGGTTGTGGTTTTCGCCGTTATGCCCCCCTTTGACGGCAAGGATGAGGGTACCTTCATCGGAAGGATCGAAGCGTGAGATCATCCACTGAAGCGACTGTAGAAAATAATGGGCGGAATGTCTCAGTGGTCCGGATGGTAGGTCCCGGGGCAGATCGAAGAAGGTCTTAAGGGCAAGGGAGAAGTTTCTGTAACCCAAAACGTTTTCTGGGATAGACCGGATAAGGGCATTTGCGAGGCGGCCGAAGTCCTCTATACCAAATTGTCTCCAAAGATACGAACAGAGCCAGGGGAAAGGCCTGAAGATATCGCCACAGTCGGAGAAGTTGACACATCTATCTCCAGAGAGGACAAACTTCAGGGGAAATTCAGCTATCTCGGGAATTCGTACGTCATCGAAGAGATCAATCGCTCCGTCAGTTCTCCTGTAAAGGATATCCCTGAGCTCGACATAATTTCCGAACCCGTAGTTCCAGTACGAGACCCCCTCGCTCGATCCACCATCTTCCGTGAAGGAATCGAGGTAGAATCCGAGCGACCATATCCCCCTGTGAATAATCTCGGAGAGCCGGTCGAGGTCATCCATGCAGAAGATGGCTGAAGAGACTACCCCGTTGTTGCACACTGCTGTCCAATTGTTTAGAATTTCCCTGTCCCCTCCGGGCTTAAGCCACCAGTGATCATCTCTTTCAAGATAGGGTTTCCAGATCCTCCTATCGAGTTCATAGAGTATCCTCTCCTTCCACCTTGGTTCAAAACCGTCCATCCGTTCTCCCATAAGGTAGAGGGACAGTGCAGCGTCCGACGCCATATGCGATGCGATAAGGTCAATCTGGTGATATCCAGGCTCGGGGAGGGTCTGTCCCGGTGCATGCTGTGGAGGGCACCATGTGCTGAGCTCACAGAGTGCCCAGGCGCTGTCGAGGATGCCGTCAAGGAAACGTCCTTCTCCCTCAATGCATTCCGCAAGCACTAAGGTATCGAAGTAGTTCCTGTGTTGCCTGAAGACACCATCCCACTGACTGCGGATTCCGGTACGTATGAAACTCAGATAATCGGTGGCAAAAGCATGCGGAAGCGGATTCTTCAGCATTGCCTCAGCCTCTTTTACTATGCTTTCCAGAATCATCCTAAGGTACCTATCCTCGGAAAGCGCCTCCCACCTGTCCCTCTCTTCGAAGACCGGATAAGGATGAAAATTCGATACCTCTTCAAGGGCTTTCCTTATCTGTTCAACGCTCGGTGTGCGCATACCCCCCCCTTGTCTGAAGCTTTTCCCACACCAGTGTCTCGCTACAAAAGTATCATTATTTCACGAACCTGAATATATTACTTTTCTGAACACAATTCAGCATAAGAACTTCCCAAAATGATCATTTCACCCTTGATATCCTCAAGTTATGCCGGCGCATCCGGGTATATCTCCTCCAGTGCTACCGCCCTCCCCTCCTCCGCTGACCTATACGCCCCCTCCATCAAGGCCATCGCTATAAGGTTATGTCTCCCCTCGCAGAGGAATGGTCTGTTCTGATCCAATGCGTCCACAAAATGCCTCATCGAGTTTCCCAATGCATCGGGATACCATTTGCCCTTTATTTCGGGATAGATCTCTGAAGGGACTGGATCTTTGACAGCTACACAGATCCTCTCGCTCGTCCCGCTGATCGTGCCCTTATCGCCCTGTATAAGGAATTCCTCGCGAAAATGGGGACGCTTCAGATCTCCACGGTAACACCAGTTATTGATAATTGTCCCGCATACGCCGGAAGCATATATCACATTGACAACGTTTACGGTATCGCCATTGACCTTAAGCTGGGATGCATCAGATGCATTTATAGCACATGCCCTCTCCCAGTTCCCGAACCAGTGATCCGCAAGCGCAAAGTGGTGTATCGCCATATCCAGGCCTATCCAGCGGGGTGCCCTGCCGTACCAGCTATGGTGGCTCGGATCGAACCAGTCCCGGTTTTCGATCTGGAAATAATAGGGCGTCCCGATATATCCGCCACGGAGGTAGGATTCCATAGTCTGAAATCCGGGCACGAAGACAGAGTTCTGGTTGACCATAATCGGGACGCTGTACGACTCGGCAATCTCTACGAGTTCTTTTGCATTTTCGAACGATTCGGCCAAGGGTTTCTGCATGAAGATCGCTTTCCCGGCACGCGCTGCAGCTTCGACTATAGGTTTCCTTATGGACTGCTCGTGAGGGACCGTGATGTCTGCTATCTTCACCTCATCGAGCTCCAGTACCTTTCGGAAATCGTCGAACAGCCGCTCAAGTCCAAACCTCTGACGAATCTGGTCGAAATTCCTGTCATCCGGGTCCGCTCCGGCTATGACCTTCAGGTTCTGCCTGCGATATCCCTCCAGATGGCCCATGGATATCCCTCCAAGGCCGATTATACCTATCCCCCATTCCGACATCTTCCCTCCTCGGTTTTGTCCATTTCTTACAGCCCTGTCGACCATTGTGACATCACACACTCCCGTTGGGAAAATAATCCGTTTTCCTCCGCGGGTCAAGTGCAAATCCCGAGATTTCAGCAACCGGGAAGCATCCAGGATTCTTTGAAACGAGCAAGGCTCCGGAGTTATACCTCTTTCATGTCAAAATGATGCCAATTGATATAGACATCCAGTGTTAAGATTTCAGCCATCAGCTTTCAGATTTCTGGCTGATCCCTGAAAGCTTACGGGGCAAGTTCCGATCATGGCTATTTCTTATTCACAGAAGAAATGGCTCCATTATCAACTGAAACCGGTATTACTTGACATGCTTTCCCCTATATTTCTATATTAGTCCCAACGAACCAATCTCCATTACCATCGTTTAAGATCAGAGGATTACCATCTTATAGCAGGCAATTTGCATGTATTGCCCATTCTCGATCTATTGATGCCGAATGCCGGGACACCTCGTTAATGCCTTAAGTCAAAAGACAAAGGGGGCGTCATGAAAAGAATCATGCTTGTGGTACCGCTTCTGCTCTGCATCTTCTCCAGCCCGGTAAGTGCTGAGAGGGTAGAGAAACAGATCGCCTCGGAGGTAACTTCAGTTACGCTCTATCCCCAGAACGCCCTCATAACGAGGACTGCCGACGTGAAACTCAGGGTCGGAAGCTACAAGCTTGTGATTACCGGGCTTCCGGTGGACCTCATGGACGAGTCGATCCGTGCCGAAGGGCAAGGAACTGCGAAGATCGATATCGGCGAGATAGGAGTGAGAAAGGCCTTCTTAGAGAAAGCACATCAGGAGGAGATCTCAAAGCTCGAGGGCGAGATCCAGGAGCTTGAGGACAGGGATAAAGGCATTGAGGGCAACATTGAGGTTCTCAAGTCCAGAATAGAATTCCTCAATTCGATAAAGATGCTATCTCCCGAGATACTCTCAAAGGACCTTACGGCTGGGAAGGTCGATCCACTGGCTTGGCAGAAGGCGATAGATTTCACCTCCAAAAACCTCGACGAAGCTACGGCTGATATTCTGAGGCTCGGTGTTGAGCGCAGGGAGATTGGCAAAAAGCTCGAGGTCCTGAAGAAGGAGCTCGAGCGGATAAGGACCCTGATACCCGATACCATGAAGGAGATATGGGCGAATGTGGAGGTACTTTCGGGTGGAGATTACAGTTTCAGGATATCCTATGTAGTCAGGAACGCCTCATGGAGTTCCCATTATAGGGCAAAGGCGTTTCCGGATGAAGGGAAGATGGAGATCTTTTACCTCGGAAACGTGAGACAGTTGACCGGTGAGGACTGGAACGATATCGAGGTTGCGCTTTCCACAGCGAAGCCAGCTTTCGGAGCGCAGGCCCCGGAGCTTCCCCCATGGTATCTGAATCTCTATCACAGGCCCAGGGCGATGAGCAAAAGGACCGCCCTTGAGGAACTCGCCATGCCCCTGGAAGATGAAGCCCTTCCGTCCGAAGCTATACCCACAGGGGTTTCGGTGTTGTTCAAGATCAGTGGTGTAAGGGATATACCGAGTACAAAGGAGGGAAGCGAAATTCTGATCGGTAGCTGGGAGTTCTCACCCGATTATAGCTACATAACTGTCCCAAAGATCTCAAGCTACGCCTACCTCAGGGGAAAAGTAAAAAATGAGACCGATTACCCCCTCCTCTCCGGAAGCGTGGGGGTGTTTGTAGGGCACGATTACCTGGGCAGATCCTCCGTAAACAACATCGCTCCTTCAGAGGAATTTGAGCTTTCCTTAGGTATAGACGAGGGAATAAAGGTCGAAAGGGAGCTTGTCAGGAAATACAGGGAAGAGACAGGTGTTGTAAGCAAGAAGGAAAAGGTCGCCTATATTTACAGGATCAAGGTCGAAAGCTATAAGAAGCACAGATGCTCGGTGACCGTTGTGGATCAGCTTCCGGTATCGCAGACGGAAGAGATAAAAGTGGAGGAGCTTAAGCTCACTCCGAAGCCGAACGAGAGGGACGAGAAGGGGATCCTCAAGTGGAACATCACACTCGATCCCGGCGAGAAGAAGGAGATGGAAATAGGGTTTTCGGTCGAATACCCCCGTGGTAAGATGATTATGGGATTGTTTTAAGTGATTTTTACGAAGCTTTTGTTACTTGTTCCTGGAACCTCACCCCCGATCAGATCTGGCCATCCTGAAAATCGGGGCGAGTATAAGTACCGATGTCAGAAAGCATGAGGCGATTCCGATGACCAACACGATCCCCATGCTCACCGTGCCGCGGTGGGGAAGCGAGACCAGAGATGCGAAGCCGATTATAGTGGTGAGCGAAGTAAGGAGCACTGCCTTGCCCGTGCTGGAAAAGATCTCAAATATCCTGTTTTCCCCCTCGAGGCGGTAGCGGTGGATGAAGTGTACCCCATAGTCTATTCCGATTCCGATTATAAGGGGCAACCCCATCACATTTTGGATGTTGAGCATTATCCCGAAAGTCTTCATGAGCCCGAGCATCCATACGCCCCCGAACAGCAGCGGAACCATGGCAAATACAGTGTGCTTCAGGCTCCGAAAGTCGAGCATCAGGAGGACAAACACAACCACAAGTGCCAAAACCGAGGCCTTTTTGCCATCGGCAGCGACATAGTCTATAAGGCTCATAAACATCGGCGGCAATCCAGTGGCTCGTGGGCTGATATATCTAAGTTGGGAGTTGAAAGCCCTGAGAGTAGTCAGGTCCCAGATATACTTCCTCGGGAATATGGTTATAAGCCAGTGTTTTCCATCCCTGCTCCGGTAACGCTCCAGGACCTCTTTCGGGACCTTCTCCAAAGTGATGATTTCGGGATTGGCCATCCGCAGCGCAGAGTTGTGAAAGTAGTCGAAGTAATCATTCTGGAAAAGGTTCAGGGCTTCTATTGTCACTTTCGGGTCTGACCGGAAGAGTGATACGAGCTCCTTTATGAAATCGCGGCTTTCAGGATCATCTGGGTCGGCAACAAGTTCATAGCACTTGGATTCGAGCCTATCCTGTCCGGCCTGATACGCTAACGATGACATCTCCGTTACGTTCATCCAGAGCCGGTCGAGCTCGTCCAATATCTTCTCAAGACTTCGTCGTCCAATCCTCAAAGTGCGGTCGTTTTTCAGAAGGTTGCGGTGTATGCCAGTGATAATCTCCGCTCGTTGCTGCTGATCCCCGGGTGCCGGGACATAATCGGTGATGCCTTCCGCGCCGGCAATATTGGCGAAGCGTTTGGCCTTATCTATGATCGCTCGGATGGAATCGAGATCCGAAGCGGTCACCAGAGCGTAATCCGGACTGAGGTCGAATTCACTTATTATCGTCTCGTTCAACACTACAGAGGACATCCCCTTTGGCTCGATGTCGAGCATATCGTAGTCAAACTTGATCCCTCCGGCCTGATATATGAAGAGTGCTGTCACGAGAACCGCGCCAATGAGCGCAACCCACCTTGCCCGGCTGTAATGCTCGGAAAAGCTCCCGAGGAAACGGAACTCGTAACTCATCCTACGGGTGCCGCGTTCTTTCCTCTGGAATCGTCTCTCACGGAGCACAAGTAAAGATGGGAGCACGAGGAATGCGGACAGCATACAGAATATCACACCAGCTCCCACTATGAGCCCGAGCTCCTCCATTCCGCGGTTTTGGGATATCAGCAATGTGAGAAAGGCTACGGCTGTAGTGGTAGCCCCCGTAAAGACTCCGGGACCGACCTTTCGCAGTCCCGCCTCCATTGCATCTTCGATATCGAGTCCCTGTCCGCGTCCCTCTGTAAACCCTGTGATTATATGTATCGAGAAATCTATCCCGAGGCCGAAGAGCACTATCACGAACCAGTAAGTCATCATGTTCAGATATCCGGTTGTGAGCGCAGCGAACCCGCCTGTCCAGATCACCCCGACTACCAGCACGATCCCCGCGAGAAGCGGCGCGATCCACATGCGGAATGAGATTATAAGGAGGGCAATGATAAGGACAAAGGCAGCTACTGTGGTCAACCACATACCTCCTATCGATTCGTATTCCTCTACGCCCATGACCGCCATCCCGGTCATTCCCGCCTGGACACCCGGGTATTTATCACGGGCTTCGTTCAGGATCTGACGGATAGCTCTAACCGTCCTGAAAGAGGGCTCCATTTCAGTAGCGGGGAAGTTCGGCTGGATCGTCATGAGGAGTGTACGTTTATCATAGGAAAGGAAATACAGCTCACCTACCGTCATACGATCCACAGCCTCACGTGCGAGCTCCGGATTCCCCTGCCCCCCGAAATAACCTCTCATAGCGTTCAGCCAGAAGAATATACCATCCAGGGCCATTACAGCCTCATCCGTCTTCTCTTTGGTGGAAAGCCTCTCCTCATCCTCGCTGTAAACGTAGGTCCGCTCAAGGTTGTCGTTGACATGTGCGAGGAAGGGTTCCAGACTGAGATCCGAGAAGAGATCTTGCGAATTCCGCAGATCCTTGGTACGCATAAGCATCAATCCGTGGTTACGGACGAAGCCTTCGTCCACCTTGTACGTAACCCACTTCACCCCTTCGGCGGTGGAGATCGGCCCTGCCACCTCATCCGCGAACGACTTTATACGGTCCTCGTCTCCCTGTATGACGAGGATTATTGACGATGCGGAGCTATAATTTTCGATTATTTTGTTAAACTCCTGAACGGAGGGATCTTTCTCCGGCAACAGGTCCGACCATCGCAGCTTAAGCTCAAGCTTTGAACCGATCCCCAGGGCTATCAGCGTTATGATACCGAAGGCAAGGAGCGTACGCCCCGGATGCTCCGACGCCCAGTGGCTCAGGGTTTTGAAGATCTTCTCTCTCATCTCATCCCCTTGATAAAAGCAAGTCTTTAATG
The DNA here is from genome assembly GCA_964611725.1 of uncultured bacterium. GTDB lineage: Bacteria > Latescibacterota > CAZTBA01 > CAZTBA01 > CAZTBA01 > CAZTBA01. The sequence continues at coordinate 1,119 of CAZTBA010000204.1, read as the reverse complement.
AATATAATCCCTCAATTATTTTCACTGTCAATCTTTTTTGTTGACTTGTTCATAAAATAAGTATAGAATCAACAAAGTCACAGTAAAAATTGTCCTGTTTTATAAAAGGTGCGGACGATACCTCGATAAGATGAGAGAAACTAAAGGACCTGCCGCGTGCAGACTGTGTCTGTACGTCTGCCACTATGGGAGAAAATAAGGCACAATGTTGCGGGGAATGCGATGGGAAGTCCTCTGGTTGAGGGTGCCCGGCTCGTGTATCCGGGCGAGGAAATTCGGGATGGCAGCTTGATGATCGCCGATATCTACGTTTCGGAGACAGTAGCTCAGGACGTGGAACCGCTTTGGAACAAAGGCTATTGATATGAATATTGCTGATTTAATGGAACAAATAAGCACTCCCCAAAAGACCGGTCGACTGGTCGTCGCGCCCTCTTACAGGAAAGGGGAATTCGACAGTCATGCTGTCGATTGTCCATTTCCATTCTATCACGAAGGGCTCTACTATATGACTTTCGTCGGCTGGGATTCCACAGGTTACCGGACAGGCTTGGCGAGTTCAACTGACCTGGAAAGCTGGCAGAAGGAGGGTATGATCCTGGACAGGGGGCCAAAGGGATCTCTGACACAGTTCAATGTAGCGATGACGAATATATTGCGCGACAATGAGCTCTACGGTGACGGCACTCTAAAGAAGATGGATGGCAGATTTGTGGGAACATATCACGCATACCCGGAACAGGGATACGAACAAGGGCCCGCCGCCATCGGCCTGTGTTTCTCAGAGAATCTTCGGAATTGGGAGCTAACCGATCCCGTCCTCCAGCCCGACCCTGCTTGCGAATGGGAAGCAGGTGGCCTGTACAAGTCATGGCTGATGGAAACCGAAGGCCAGTACTACATCTTCTACAATGCCAAGAACAGAACCCGTGGAAACTGGATTGAGCAGACAGGCGTGGCGACCTCGTCAGACCTAATTCACTGGTTCAGACACGACCAGAATCCAGTTCTGCGAATCGGCCCAACTGGCTCGTTCGACGACAGGTTTTCATCTGACCCCTGCGTTTTGAGGCACAATCAAACATGGATCATGTTCTATTTCGGCAATTGCAGTGATGG
>CAZTBA010000203.1:0-11289 GCA_964611725.1 uncultured bacterium | reverse complement strand
TCTCTTTCCTTAAACCTCTATTTAACAAGCCTTCAGAGCAATTCTGAGGGCTTGTTTTTAGGTGAAAACGTCACAGGTAGCTTAAGGCAGGACGTTTTTAATATGAAAAAGTCCATGTATTGGGCGTGTTACCATAATTTCTGGCTTTTGATCTTTTTGGATCTGACTGTTATTTTACCAACGTTTATGAATCACACCTATATTTTGCTTGCCCTTGACCATTATATTGTATTTATTTTATAACATTGGAAATTTGCTTTGCCGTAGTATAGACTGGCATTTAGACAGTATAGTTTATGCCATTGATTGGGTAGTGGTTCTGAACCTTGCATAATGAGTCTTGATGGACTTCGAGATAATAGGGGAAATCACCCGGATTGAAACAATCGCAGTAGACACCGGCATCCGCGATATCTCACGCCTACGTAAACAGTATGGACAAGGGCGCTGGCGCAAGCTCAAAGGGGTTACATCGATACGATTGCGCACCGGTAGAATCCGTAAAGCCGGGTTGCACTGGTATGAGGCGCACGGCATAGGTAAGAAGGAGATCAAACGTAAACGTTACTTGGACTGAGACTATGAAAAAGGCCCATAATACTGAGCCAAAGTTTGCTGTCTGTATTAACAACAGCGAGTACCCGGCTTCTCTGGAACTGCACAAAATATATCGTGTTTTGCCCGATGAAGAAGCCGCTCAGGACGGAGATGTTCGCATCGTAGATGAGAGTGGTGAAGACTATCTCTACCCGGCGGAATGGTTTATCGTTATAGATGTCCCGCAAGAGGTGGAAGCTGCCCTGCTGCGAGCTTCATGACTGAATTTCGGGTACCAACGAGGAGGATATTTGATGTTTCGTACGAAGATGCGAAAATCCAGTCTACCGTTGGGTACGGGCATATTGCTCTTGGTCGCTATGGCCTTCTACGGCGGCATCCATCGTGGTGAAGAAGCGGAAACTGCTTTGGCAGAGATTGGAATTCACAGAGGTATATGCGTTGTGCTTGGGCTGCCGGATAAGGATCAACCGGGATTTGTGACGGATTTGGCCGAGGGGAGCGAGTTGCTCATCTATTTTCAATCGCCCGATAGAGAAGAGGTTACTGCCGTACGGCAAGCCGCCGAAGACTCGGGATTATTGGGTACGCGAATATTTGTGGATCAGGGTGGCTGGGAGTCGGTGCATTTGGCAGATAACCTCGCCGGTGCGATGTGGGTGTCATCGTCGGCTCTTGGGCCCGCGGGGGTGAGCCGAGAAGAGATACTGAGGGTGCTTCACCCTGAAGGGACGGCAGTTCCGGAGAAGATCGTCAAGCCATTTCCAGAGGGGATCGATTCATGGAGTCACCCCTATCATGGTCCGGACAATAATCCCCAATCAATGGACGAGATGGCGCGTTATCCGTATCTAACCCAATTTCTGGGCTATCCATTGTTCGGTTGTATTTCCGAGGTGACCGTCGCATCCGAAGGCAGATTGTTCAAAGCATTTGGGCACATAGCCTTCAAAACCGCCCAGAACGAAGTTTTGAACAAGCTCTACTGTATTAACAGCTATAATGGTACGATACTATGGACAAAGCCCTTGAAAGAGGGATTTATGATTCATCGCAATACCATGATAGCTACGCCGGATGCCCTCTATTTGGCCGATGATGAATCCTGCAAGTTAATAGATCCGGAAACCGGAGAAACAAGCGACGAGATTGTGCTACCCGGGGAAATAACAGGGGGAACCGTATGGAAGTGGATGGCTTTGGAAGATGGAATTCTGTATGCCCTTGTTGGCGGAGAGGAAATTAGGGCAGAGGTCAAGCGAGCCGAGATCCACGGGTATGGAAATTGGCCTTGGGGCATGTGGGAAGGATACGACTATAAGGGGGGTGCCAAAGCCTTTGGATTCGGCAGGAATTTTATCGCCATAGACCCAGAAACGAAGGAAGTTCTATGGCATCACCCTGAGGAAGAACTGCTGGACAGTCGTGGTATATGTATGAAAGAAGGCAGGATATACTATTACTCTCCGGCGAAGTTTCTGGCCTGCCTGAACGCTGCAAACGGAGAACCAATATGGAGGACGTCCGATCGCCAATTGCTGGAGGCAATAGGTCCCAACGGGCCAGCACAAGATTACCGGCAGGGCTTTTCTACCTCCGTATACATCAAATGCAATGGGAAATACATCTTTTTCGCGGGACCTCAACGGTCGAACTTAGTTGCTGTGTCCTGCAAGGATGGAAAACTGGCTTGGTTCAAAGAAAACGGTAATTGTCAACTTGTGCTCCGAGAGGATGCCTTATACGCAATTGGTCATGGGCCTGGAGGGATCAATAGCTTCAAATATCAGTACGATACCGGCGAAATCCTCGCTCAGTTTTTGGGTCGTCGGGCTTGCACCAGGGCGACGGGCAGTTTCGACAGCATTTTCTATCGAGCATCTGGAGGAACAATAAGGTATGTGCCTTCATCCAATTCAATTGAGCACATTGCGCCGATGCGTCCTCCATGCCACGACGGAGTTATCATATCTGACGGCATGCTTCACTGGGGACCCTGGATATGTGCATGCGCACTCTCCCTCTATGGTAATATCGGGTTGGCTCCGGCCGGCGATTTTGATTTTCAGAAGGAAGCTCGTGAAGACGAGCAACTGGAAATCGGACAGGGTGATCTGTTCAAAGTGAACGAACTGAAAGGCGAAGTGAAGAGAAACGGGAATTCGACAACCTGCGGCGGGATGATTTTCACAATCGGTTCCGAAGGCATTGTAAAAGCAACGGATGCCGGAACTGGAAAACCAATCTGGAAAGCCTATACTGGAGGCGGTATTAACTTTCCGCCGGCAATCTGGCAGGGACGGGCGTATGTTGGCTCAAACGACGGATGGGTATATGCGTTTGAAGCCGCTACAGGGAGGCTTCTGTGGCGTTTCCGCGCTGCTCCTGTGGAGCGTAGGATTCCTGTCTATGGGAAATTGATGTCAACCTGGCCGGTCGCCGGCGGGGTTGTTGCCTCTGAAGGTGTTGTATATGCAGCGGCAGGCATAGCGCATTACGACGGCACACATGTCTATGCATTGGATGCGGTAACCGGCGAAATCAAATGGCATAACAACTCATCAGGCTCCATTTCAGATTACAGAAACGGTATAAGCCTCCAGGGACAGTTGCACATTGAGGATGGCAAATTAACCTTCTGTGGCGGCAATGCATATCCCGATGCGGTTTTCGATGTGGAAACGGGGCAATGTTTGACTGCCAGTCATGGCCCCAATGGGGTAGAAGCCTCAACATTTTATGCTGTAGAACCCTATCTTGAGTACGTCCGCCAAGGTGGGGCGAACTCACCGTTTAGAGGCCTGGTCTCCGCCACCGAGACACTCGGCACCACGAAAGTCGGTCGGTCCACACCGTTGGAGGTCAGCCTGATGTTCGATGCCCCTCTGGAGGCCGGCAATACGCTGTGGCTGGATCTCACCCCTCTTGGCCTCCCACCCGACCTTCCGCTGGAGCATGCCGGAGAGGGACGATACGCAGTTAGCACCACCGTCACGCCGCTTCGAAATGGTCATCACGATCTCCCCATCATGGTGGAAACCGCGGAAGGAGAGCGATATAGTATTACGGCTACACTGGATGTCTATCCCGATGGTGATCTGGTTATCTACGAGGATGAGCCAGGAGAGGCCTGGTCGGTCAAGGCCACGCAGGCTGAGTCCGACTTGAACTCCTCGGCGTTCGTCCACAGCGGCAGCTTCTCCCACGCCATATCGCTGGGGCCAGCAGCTTTGGTATGGTATGTGTTCGATGATCCTGCAGGGATTGATCCCTTTGGATACAGTCATCTGGAGTTCTACATCAATGGAGGAGAGTCATCGGGACAGGATCCCATGATCGGGAGCGGCTTAACTAAGCTCCAGAAGCTGAGCGACCTGGGTTTTGAAGTCCAGGCAGAAACCTGGAGATTAGTATCTATTCCCATTTCTGTTGTGGCGCCCGAGGATGTCCTTAAAAATATCTATCTCGTAGGAAAGGCAAAGGAGACGTTCTACATCGACGATATGAAGTTGGTGGCAGAGGAGTCATCTACCTCCGTAGAGGCATCGAAAACTCAGGTCCTGCCTTCAAGCTATGTCCTTTACCAGAACTACCCTAATCCTTTCAACGCCACCACGCAGATCTACTTCGGCGTCCCAGAGCCATCTCATGTGAAACTGTCGGTTTACAACATACTCGGGAGGGAGGTCGCTGTTTTGGTGGATAAAGATAAGCCCGCTGGATGGTATAGGGCTGTATGGAATGCGGAAGGCTATCCGAACGGTCTTTATGTCTACCAACTTAACGCTGGTGACTTTGTGAAGACCCGCCGTATGATATTGCTGAAATAAGGAAAATCTTCCGGCACGTCAGGTTGGAGATCTGTTCAAATCCTTTTTTGGCAAGCCCTTAGAGAGATTCTATGGGCTTGTTTTTGGATAAAGGCATCACAGATTGCCTAAAACTAGGGTGTTTTTGTCACATCTAAAACGGGGTAGGACAGATGAGCACTGTAGAACCAGAATGGTGGGAGAGTTTCTTCACGGGACCTTTGCTGAGTTTTATACGGTCGGAAAACGAGAAGACACGCGCCGAAGTGGACTTCGTCGAGAAAGCGCTTCAGCTAACTCCGCAAGCCAAAGTTCTCGATGTGCCCTGTGGCAAAGGTCCTCATTCGCTTGAGCTGGCTTCACGCGGTTATCAGGTGACAGGTGTAGATCTTACACAGGCTTTTCTGAATGACGCGCGACGGATAGCAACGGAGCGGCAGTTGGAAATCACTTGGGAACAACGAGATATGCGTGATCTTCCCTGGCAAGAGGAATTCGATGGGGCGTTTTGCTTTGGGGGAAGCTTTGGCTTCTTCGATGAAGAGGGCAACTCGCAGTTTCTGAGGGCCGTTTCTCGCGCCCTTAAACCACGAAAGAGGTTCGCCGTGGACCTCCATGTAGCTGAAACTCTTCTTCCAGGATTCCGGGAGCGGGACTGGAATCGAATGGGAGATAGTTTGATCATCCAAGAGCGACACTACGACTGCGAAAACAGTCGAATTGATGCGGAGTTCATGCTTGTGCACGAAGGCAAAGTAGCGAAGAGACCGAGTTCCATGCGTATATACACCTATCGTGAGCTTTGCCAGTTGCTTGAGGGAGTCGGGTTTGGCAACTGCGAGGCGTATGGCTCTTTAAGCCAGGAGCCATTCAGGCTTGGATCATCCAGGCTCTACCTCGTTGCCACCAAAATGGTTTAGGACATATGAGCCAGAAACACCAAATCAAGGATTCGGAATAAGTAAATTCCAGTAATGTTTTTGGGCTTTTGCTCATGACACTTGAGATTCTTCAGTAGCCATTGCCTATTCAGATGTTTATCTGTAGAGATGCCTCGGATGAATATTAAGAATTAAACCGTGCAATGATTTGGAGTGGTATCACTAACGGTTTAGCGTGGGGATAATGAAACTCAAAGGATTATTTGGGTAACCGTGAGGTAATCAGTGACATCAGTGCATATCAGTGCCATCAGCGATTCAGAAACCACACCAGAGCGAACAGATCCTTGAGTTTTCGGTATCTGGGTTTGATGATTTGGTTGGTAGGCTGAATCACTGATTACACTGGTTGCCACTGATCACACTGATATACTGTCATATGTAATCGGGTAGTCTGCCCGTGCGAATTCTTCTGTGGCCTGAATAAATTCTTAGGCTTCATGTGAGGCATCTCTAAAACAAGAAAAGAGAAGAACATTTCCTGAAAGATGCTTCCCACTTATCCAGACAGGATATAAAAAGGATAACCAATACCGCAACCAGCTTCAGGGACAGGTGTATCTCAAGGACCGTGAGCCAGACAGCGATAAGGCGGTTTGAGCTTGCAGATCTGAATACAAGAGACATTCTGGTATGAGAGGTGAATCTGAGGTGATTTCCCCCTATGTATCATCGGGCATAGGTGAGAATTGCAGCCCTCCCAGCGGCTTTCCCGATCGATCCGTGAATCGCATAAAGAATCCCCACGGACCGGCCCGGTTATAGACTTTCACCCGAATATGTGTCTCGCCCGAAGGAAGTGTGACGGGCACTATATCTGAATCCAGGTGCACACCCCGCGGGCCGTCGTGCCGCCATACCTTGCTATCACCGAACCACACGATGGCATCGTCATCGCTGGAAAACCGCATCTGCACGTCCTGTGCTCGCGGGCTCGTCACCGTACAGGTTGCGTACGCAACGGCGTTGGAAAGATACTCGCCATCGCCGTATAGCTCAAGCAGCCCTATGCTACCTGCGACCGTTCGATGCGTCAGCCATTCCGCCATGAGTCCCTTTCCGGGGTATTTTGCCTTCAGATCAATCTCTCTGTCCGGAGGAAACATAGCTTCGAGCATGGCTCCCTCCTTATCATCGAACGGTGCTATGATATGCCATGCGGGCACCATGCCGGGCACCTCGTGCGGATGCTCCCAAAATCCGGTCGGCTGTATGCGTGCTTTGGCCATGCTATCCGGCTCGCGCGGCACTGAGAGCCCGCCGGTAGTCCGAATTTCCCCGCAGATATCTCGGATCTCCTTACACAGGTTCTCCTGAGTGTTCCATCCGTTGAGCTCGGCTCCGGGACCTCTACTGCTGACGTAGAACGCCACCAGGCCCGAGGCTCCGTCCCTGACGAAGTCCTCCATCTGTTCCCGGATCTCCCTTGCGGTGAGCGGGTGCTGCTGGTTCCACGTTCCTCCCCAGAATGCCTGATAGATCCCAAAGAATGGTACGCCCGGCACCTGCTTTCGGGCTTCGGTCAGCATCCACTGCACGTCAAAGCTCGTCATGGTCCTCTCGTAACCGGTGCGAAGGAATGGATAGAAGTACATCATTATGACATCTGCCACTCCGGGGCCGAAGTTGTGCAGTGTAGTGGCGCCACTGAACCCGCCGCAGACAGGATGACCGTTTTCATCAACACTTTTGGCGATCTTGTATAAGACCTTTAGTGCAGACAAGGCATTGCCCGGCGTATCATCCAATACGTAATAACCGAACAGGTTTGGTGAATCCTTGACCTCAGCTACTGACTCAGCAATGGGCTCCGGCCAGGACAGGATGATCCCCCCGCGGTGGGTCCCGGGTTCCGTACCCTCAGCGCCACGTGCACAACCCGTAAGAGCGGCCGGAGATGCCTCCCGATAGCGGATCAATTCCTCCTCAATCTGCACCAGACCCGGCCCCGGAAGCGGATTCCCAGCAGCGATGGGGATCTCGGTCTGAGTGGCAGTAATGGCATCGCTCAGGCGAGGCCGCCCGTGGACGTGGCCGGCAAGGGAATAGATTACCTTGATCCCGTGCTCGTGGCAAAACCTGCCCTCCGGGGTATCCGGATTGAGAAGATTAAGACCGCCGAAGACTAAGTTCATCCCTGTCTCGTTCACAAGTTCCAGGCTTTCGAGGTCAGTACTGCCGTAGGTACCAAGTACCGGATGGCCATCAATAGTATAAGGGGCATGTATTTTCATGGCTTTTCCTTTCTGTGAGGTATCCTGGAAACGCATCGCACAACGCTATCCTGTAACAATCTCGAATTCACCCACCTTGATTGCGTCCTCTCGCGCAATATCCGCACGATTCAACTTGAGCCGAACGGCGTTCTCGCCTCGAATCAGAGGCGGCGATTCGATTGCACTTTCCCAATACGCTATTTGAGATCCTGGGCCAGATTTCGGTCGATGCCCTGACCTGCTGATTTTGTCAGGAGAGAGCAGTTTATCGTTCAATGTGACGAGGATTTCGTCCGCATCCGTCATATGTTTGAACGCAAAGCGCAATGTGGCCTTTGTACCGGAAAGATCGTTCGAAAACCGGAAGGGCAGCTCCACTTCATCGCCAATATTTCGCAGGGGGAAACGCTCGAAGGCAGTGCTCAGATCATATGTATCCCGCTCATTCGCATGGTACATCAGTCGGCGGCAGAAAAGATAGTGTTTTGACTTGCCTCGAATTTTCTCGGGATTGGTCCATTCTCGTAGCTCAGGATAATATTGACCGAAATCGAAAGTATAGAAATTATAGAACGCAAATCCGTCGCAGCCCTGTGCGAAGAAGTTATCGGCGATGGCACGGATCATCGGACCATCCAGTATTTTATTATCTCCCAGCAATGACGGTTCGCCATGTTCAAACTGTTGATAAGGTGATACGTTCCCAAGCGTGAACGGGAATAACTTGCAGTGGGTGTTCTCTGTCATTTCTTTCCATGCTCGGAGCGGGATATTCCAGTCGGAATAATACCACTCACCCGGTGAAACAAAATCGACCAGTCCACCCTGAATCCATGTCCCGACATCCAGTCCCTCCTTCATGCAGAACGCCGGATCCCAGGGCAAAATAGCGCCCAGCAGAAGCCGCTTATTGCCTTGATCCTTTCGGACTTCGTCCATCATGTTTCGCACATCGCGGATATATTCGGTCAAGAATTTCGCGTTTTCCCGTTTGGGTTCCGAAACGAATGGCGCGGTGCGCCCGAAATCGAGCTGGATGCCATCCACATCGTATCGGGATACGATCTCCTCAAGAATCGACAGCCGATATTCTCCAACTCCTTCGATAGCGTAGTCCATGTGCCTCAGCTCACCGATCGCCCGCCAGTCCCGCGTACCCGTATCCTTCCCCAGTGACCAGTCCACATGATCGCGTTCCCAGGGCGACCAGTAGTGCTCACGTCCATGATGATCGTTCATCCGGATATTCGCCAGAACAGTAATACCATGCTTTTTGAGCGTATCAACCATGACACCGTAAGGATCATATCCGGCCTCGAATAAGGCATCGAAGTTGCTGCCGACTATAAAATGTCCGATAGCACTTTTGAAGTTGACGAGATCCGGCGACGCAGCATCCATGGCTACGATATCGGGCCTGGCTGAAATCATTATCCGGGCGACCTGCATCAGTTCCTCATGAGTTCCGCATCGCCTCACACTGTTGAAATCGCTGGTGATAACAAGGACGTGGGAGTCTTTCTCTGATTTCTGCCAAAATGCAGCAAATACAATCAGAGTGGAGAAAAGCAGCAGGCATGCGAGCATGATCAGCATGATTTCACTTCCCTTTCCGATTGTCGTTTCTTCAGTTAAGCAATTTTTAAGAAGCCTTTGTTGCCTGTTCCCAGGACCTCACCCCCGGCTCCTCTCCGCAAGCGGAGAGGGGAGCTTTGACCTTTGCTTAGAGAAGAGACAGAGGCTTAAGCCAAAGGAAGCGGACATTGAGAAGCCACAAAAGCATTCCGAAAATTGCTTGATTTTAGCTCATAATCTGTTAGATTATTTGCTGCAACGCGTTCCATTGTCAATTCACTTGCAGGTCCTAATTACAGAGTAAATTTTCGCCAAAATACGAAATCTCTTTTCGATGTTCAAGAAGATATTTGAGCTGGCACCGATTTTCGGATGATGCCCTGTGCTCAATCCAGAAAAATAAGGTTTTCTCTCCATGAACAGCCTATCACAAGGTGGGTAACTAATGTGTGGCAAAGCAAAAGCTCGTGCTGTCCTGAACACTAACCGGGGTGAGCAAATTGCTATAAGATCCCTGTCTGACGGGGATCTATCGGTTCTACAAAGTTTTAACGACAAGTTATCCGAGCAATCAAGGGCGTGGTTTCTTCCTCATAAGTATGACGAGGAGACCATCTCACGTTATATAGAACGCGCAAAGAACAGTGTAGACCTTATCTACGTAGCTCTTGCCGGGGGCGAAATTATCGGATACTTCTTCCTCTGGAATATTCGAGAGCGCTTCCCGGTTCTCGGTATCGGAATTATCGATGCATACCAGGGTCAGGGGCTGGGCAGACAGATGATGGAGATGCTTATTGACGATGCCAGAACTGCGGGATGTGAGGGGATCAGACTGACGACGGTAATCGATAACGAGCGTGCCTATCAGCTATACAGGAAGATGGGATTTCAGTATCTCGGGGATACGGACAATGTTGCGGGGGACGGCCGTGTTGTGAGGGAGCGCATGATGTTCTTACCATTGGTACCAGGAGCGAGGCTCGGAGGGCACGATTTCAGGCCCCCGGTGTGACTTCATTGCCGTGTTTTCTGTGAGAGTGATTAGTATAAACAGTCCTGCTTGATCGTGTTGATCACCGCCTCCACATTCTCGCGCGGCGTACCAAGGGGTATGTCATGGGTGGAAAGGATAAGGCTGCCATCCGCCCGCCCGAGCTTTTCGAAAACATCGAGAACGTGGGTGCGGACTTCGTTTGGTGTTCCGTTCGGAATAACGTAGCAGTTGTCCAGTCCTCCATACACCGCCACGCGGCCTCCGAAACGCCTCTTGAATTCCAGGGCATCGTTCAGATGTGGCTGGAGGGGGTTTACCGCCAGGATCTCAAGGGACAGCAGTGGTTGAATCAGGTCCATTATTTTTCCATCCGAGTGGAACAATACGGGTATGCCATACCCGTGCGCGATGTCAGCCATCTCCCGGGCGTAAACCAGGCAGAATTCCTCTATCATCTTTGGCGAGAACGAAAGGCCCTGACTTGTGGCGAGATCTTCCATAATGCAAAGGGCCGTGATACCCATTTGGCAGGCGCGTTCGACAACCACCTTCTGTACATCTAAGATTTTTCGGCTCAAGCTCTTAAATTCATCGGAGTGATCATACATATCCGTATAGGTGAGCTCGTAGGTGCGCATGCCGGCAATGACACCCCATGGCGTTACCATATCTAAGAAGGTGGCATGATTCGGGAATTCACGGATGTCGGCATCGATGAGTTCATATACCCGGTCAATATTTGGGTCAGGCATGGGTATTGAACCTACGTCATCCCAGGATTTGAAATAGGGTTCCGTGATCCAGCAGGTGCCATCCCTTTCTATGGCGGGACCTATCGGGAAATTCAATTGGGGAAACGTTTCAATTACATCTGCACCGTAGTGTGTCACCCGCCAATGGCGGTGGCCGATCTCCCGCTCATATTGCCCCATCAACCTGCGGTCCATCCAGAAATTGAACGGCGCGCGGTCCGGCTTCTCATGAAAGAGGGCTGCAAGTACGCGTTGTTTTGGTTTCATCTCCCTCAACCGTAGCCAGGCGGCATGCGGGATTGCTGTTCGGAAATGTCGACATCTCTTCCCCAGGCAAGGGTCAAAGCTCCCCTCTCCGCGAGCGGAGAGGGGATGGGGGTGAGGTTCTAGTGGTTCTATTCTCAATTTCATATAGAGTTTTTATGTTGAGTAGATCGGTTA
>CAZTBA010000202.1:0-11360 GCA_964611725.1 uncultured bacterium | reverse complement strand
GACATTACCCGGGCGATAGCAGGTCAGTGAAGCTTGGCAAATCCGTACCCCCGGGAACTGAGGATATGGCCAAGACAGATGTAGCTGCCTCCTACCGTTTCCTTTCAGATAACAGGGGAACCTTTAAGATAAGGGACCCATCGGGTGACCTCTCCCTCAGCTCATATTCCATGGATCGCCTTGGCAGAAGGCATGTCAGGTTTTTCCGGAGCTCAGGGATTACCGGTGTGGGCGTCGGAGCTTTCGATCCATTTCGAAAGTGACGGCAATATATACGCCTTCAACGGAAATTACGAGCCAGTAGCTGAAGGCTTCCATGTGGAGGCAATGGTCGACAGCCTTGTGGCCGTAAAGGAAACGCTTAAGGATCTTGAGAGAGGAGGATCTTCCTTTGATATCTCCGAGGGATGGGGGGAAACGCTCGGCTATGCATCTCCGGGAGCTTACAGGGCTATCTGGAGGGATAGAACGGGGGAGCTTCGGCTTGTCTGGGTTGTGAATGTAAGACCGAACCTCAGGGATAACTGGACCTACTTCATTGATGCTTCGAATGCCAGGGTCATCTTCAGGTTGAACAACACTGCTCACGACGGATCCGTGGAAGGGACCGGATTGGACATCTTCGGAGTCTCCAGAGATATAAACTCCTATTCTGGAACGGGTTCGTTACAGCCTTCGGAGACGGTGACGGCAAGATCTTCAGGCTTGTCGCCTCTCCTCCTCCGGGAATTGACATCGGCAATCCACAATACAACTCCTTATCCTCCACCCTTGTAGCCTATAATGAACTCCCTGAAGGAAGCGGTATAGATCCAGCCAAGGTTATAGTGGCCGATTTTAAGAATAAACTGAGAATTGAACTCGATTCTTTCGGATAGAAGCCGAGCTTTTCCCCGGATGATTCGAAGCTGGCATACCACCGGAGGTCACCTGAGGGTTTTTTCGACATATACATGAAGGCCTTAAGCTCCGGGATAGAGAACCTTTTCCTGAAGAACGCCGGATATCCTGAGTGGTTCGCGGTCCCGAGCACCCGCGTTGCAGAGGAAGATTATAGGGAAGAGACTCATTTAGGGTTTGAAGTTTTCGGAAACTATCCGAATCCTTTTAACTCTGAAACATCCATCGAATACGCAATCCCTGAGCCATCCCATGTAAAGCTCTACGTATACGATATCCTTGGCAGGGAAGTTGCCCTTTTGGATGAGGGATATCGGAGTGCTGGGAGACACAGGGTTTTCTGGAACGGGATGTCGGATGAGGGGGTTCCACTATCGAGCGGGGTCTGCATATACAACCTCGAGTCTGGCAGCCTCCGGGATTCGGGTAAGATGGCTCTGATAAAGCAATTTCCGACCTCACATAACCGGGCTCAAAGATCTCTCCTTAACCCTTTGAAGGGCAAAGATCGCTGCCCCCAGGGCACCTATCACCTGTGGCTCCTCCGGGATCGATATGTCATGTTCGAGCTGGAGGCTCAGGGACCTAACGACGCCGGAATTCTTCGCCACGCCTCCGGTTATAACAAACGGAGGTTCACCATTGGCCCTCCTCACGAGGGAAAGCGTCCGCTTGGCGATGGAATCGTGAAGTCCTGCCACTATATCCTCGATCTTCTTTCCCTCTGCTATGAGTGAGACCACCTCCGATTCGGCGAAGACTGTGCACATGCTGCTTATCTTGGCCTTCGATTCCGACTTAGCGGAGAGATCTCCGAGATCATCGAGCTTCAGCCCAAGTGCCCTTGCGGTCACCTCAAGGAACTTCCCTGTTCCGGCAGCGCATTTATCATTCATGACGAAATTCACAACTTTCCCATGGCTGTCCAGGACTATTACCTTGCTGTCCTGGCCACCTATGTCTATAACCGTCCTGGTTCCGGGGAAGAGTAGGAAAGCGCCTTTGGCATGGCACGATATCTCCGTTACGGCTTCAGTTGCGAACGGTATGGAGATCCTCCCATATCCGGTAGAAACTATGTACTTTACATCACCCTCCTTCAGCCCGGCCTTTTTCAGGACCTCGAGGTAAATCTTACGGGATGATTCAAGTGCGTTGGCTCCGGTAAGTCCTATCGCCCATGATATGATTTCTCCGGTCGGGTCCAGGATCACAGCCTCTGTGGAGAGCGAGCCGCTGTCCACCCCGGCAACGAAATATCTTCTTTTGGGACGATGGATGGATTTGCCGATATCTGAGGTTTCCCTTTTTCTCAACATCTCGATGAAGGCTTCCACCCTGGTCCTCTGGTGAAGCATGCTTCCGGAGGTGTAGTCGCTCTCTATCGGGAGCACCGGCACCTTATCGAAGCTTTCCTTCAGGACGGAATAATCGTATGAATAGAAGTCGCAGAACTTCAGGCTATGCGATATTATCCCATCAGCATTGAATTCCCTCACAAGCGATCTTATGTAATCTATCCTCCTGCCGTATCCCTTCATCCTCGAACACGGTGGCCGCTTCAGAAGCTTACCGGCTATCCAGAGATAGGGGTCCTCGCCGTGGAACCCCGGAGAGATGTGCGGTCTTATTCCGGAACAGGTGTCGTCGACCACGGCTACCCCGTCCGCATCCTCAACCATCTGGGCAAGAAGCGGGGCATCAACTACAGATCCGGTTATAAGGACCCTCGGCTTTCCGAGAGATGGAAATGAAGACTTATCAAGTGAAGGAATAAAGGATTCAAGCTCCCCTATGAATACGAGAGGATCGCTCACAAACGAAGTCTCAACTATTTCGCTTACCTCACTCCCTTTCACTGAGGGGGCATCTGTTTTCAACATCTCATAGAGGGAGTTTATGAGCTCGCTCCTTTCAATGTAGATCCCGATCGATTCTCGCAGCTCTTCAGGGTCTATCCTCGCACCTAAAGTGTCTTCCATGGCTTCTGCAAGCCTCTTGAGCTGGCGGGCATAGTAGCCTACGGAATCATCATCTTCCCTGTGCGGGAGATCCAGAAGGAACGTGAATTTGGAGTTTCCTTCCGCTTCAAAGGCATCGTAGAGCCTGTTTATCGAATCGCATGCGGTGACGGCTATAAACCCTTCCGGGTTCTCGGATATAGCCATTTCGAAGACATTGCGGGCGTAGGGACAGAGGTTGTTGTGAAGACAGGAATCGGCATGTGCAAGGCTTGCCACCTCACCGCCAAACCTGTAGGGCGCAAAGCCTGTGGCGTGTATTATCTCCTCGGGAACGTACGTGCAGTTGTAACCTATCCTACACCTTCCGAGCGCCTCTGTCTTCTCGATGCAGGACTTTCTGCGAACCGACCATCTCGAGGAAACCCTCGAGGCGTGTCCTGAACTGTCCGGATGAGTAGTTTTCAGAGTCAACACAATCCCCATCGAGGCTTATGAAATGGAAACCTTCGTCTTCGAACTTGCGCTTCATGATTCCAATTGCACCGCTCGACTGCCGGCATCCCCACTGGGAAAAATGGATAACGCCATCGACTTCCATATAGCGTGCTATGCCGAGCGCGAGCTCCATCCTCCTGAATATCCCCCCGTTTCCGTGATTGGAAATGAGCTTCCTGGCGATCGCTTCATAGGGTTTTTCCGGATCGAGCTCCTCCCAGTGAACCTGGTTAAACTCTTCATAGACGACCCTCGCCCCGCTTTCGTAGATCACATCGAATACTTCGCTGTTGTAATGTGGAGCAAGATGGAGCCATAAGAGCCTTGTTTCGCCGTCGAGATGAAAAGGAGATTCCCGAAGCTCCCTGCAGAGCTTTTCGTAGAAGCGGAGGGAGACCTCAGATCCCATGAATCCCTGAACCGCATAAAGCTGGTTAAAATTCCCCTTTCTCGAAGCCTCAATATACTTGTCCTTTCTGAGCCTATAAGCTTCAAGCATGTGGCTCCGAGTAGCATTAGCTTTCCTTATTACCCTACTGAGACCCTCGGTGCTCAAGCCTTTCCCGGCTATCCCACCAAGTTTTTCGGCAAGGCGTTTAAGCTGTGAACTGAGGTAATCCAAGCTCTCTGCGTCCTCCTCATATGGGATATCCAGAAGCTCGAAAGGAACACCCATAATGTCGGCCACAAGTCCGAAAGTTTTGACGTTCGCATCGCAGAGCGCGCTTGTGGAAAGCACCATTGCGGGTTTCGGAAAAAGCCCCAGTGCGGCCATCCCGATTATGGTCCTGTGATAACTGCAGAGGGTTCTCGCTATACCCATTTCCTCAGCCTTTCCTATGAAATCCCCCTCCATCCCGCGTCCCGAGATGAGGGCTGCCATCCCTTCCATGGAAAGGGAATTAAGTCCCAGCGCATGGATAAGCTCTGCAGGCGCGAAGAGGTTGACCCAGATAGTCCTCCCAGGGTTCCGGAAAGCCTCAAGCATGGTCTTTTCGATCTCTGTTTCAAGGTAGAGATGTGAGCTTCCCGGATGGAGTAGGGTCGACAACTTCCTCTTGCGGTAATCTATCGGGATCCCAAATTTCAACAGGAGGTGAAATTGCTTGGCATCCACAGACCCGAATCCTGAAGTTAGGTTAAAGAAAGCTTTCAGATAGTTCGACCGACATTTTAGATTATAATTTCTGTCACGGGATTTGTCAAGCTCTTCTTATGTCCATTTGATCCGAAAAACCCTTGACAATTTGGGTCTTAAACAGTATATTAACGGCAGTTTTTAGGAATCGGGATTTATCTTAGATTTCGGGAGAGAAGATCAACTTGGGCGAATTCATATATGAGTTAATTCGTTTCGCACATCTGGATCAAGGTGGCCCAGGTGTTCCTTTTCAGGAACACCTTTTTTGTTTCTGTTCTTTCGGACAGGACAGGGGATACAGCTTATGTCGGACACGCTTAGAGAACACTGTGGGATATTTGGCATCTACGGACACGATGGTGCCCCTGACATTACCTATCTTGGGCTCTACTCGCTTCAACACAGGGGGCAGGAGAGCGCCGGGATAGTCATCTCGGATGGGAAGAGCCTGAGGAGTCAGAAAGCTATGGGGCTTGTGGCGGACGTCTTCAGCCCCGAATCCCTTTCAAGGTTAAAGGGAAACTCATCGATAGGACATGTGAGGTACTCGACTACCGGCTCCTCAACGCTGAGGAATATACAGCCTTTCCTGGTGAATTACCTCAGGGGCCAGATAGCTATAGCACACAATGGTAATCTGGTCAATGCCCTGAGCATCAGGAGAAGGCTTGAGGAAGAAGGTTCCATATTTCAATCGACTATGGACAGCGAGGTTGTGATACAGCTCCTGGCCAGGAAGGGGAGACGGAACTTCGAGGATAGCCTGTCCGAAGTAGTCAGGGAGGTAAAAGGGGCTTACTCCATGTTGCTCCTGACCGAGGGGAGCCTTATAGCTGCCAGGGATCCGAACGGCTTCAGACCCCTCTCTCTCGGAATGCTGGACAATTCCTACGTAGTCGCTTCCGAGACCTGTGCTTTCGATCTCGTGGGAGCCAGTTACATCAGGGAGGTGGAACCCGGAGAGCTGATATTTATAGATAAAGATGGTCTGAGGTCCCTTAAGCCTTTTCCGAAGGGGAAGATTTCGCACTGCATATTCGAGTACATTTACTTTTCAAGGCCTGATAGCAATGTGTTCGGGGCAAACGTCCATAGGGTAAGGAAGGAGCTCGGGAAACAGCTTGCACGGGAATGTCCCGTTGAAGCCGATATGGTTGTTCCTATACCTGATTCCGGGGTGTCTGCAGCGCTCGGATTTTCGGAGGAATCCGGGATACCTTTTGAGATGGCTATAATAAGGAACCATTATGTCGGCAGGACATTCATACAACCCTCCCAGAAGGTGAGGGATCTCAGTGTGAAAGTTAAGTTGAACCCTATAAGGGATATACTTAAAGGGAAGAGGGTTGGCATAATAGAGGACTCCATAGTCAGGGGTACCACAAGCCGTATCAGGGTGAGGAACATACGGGAGGCCGGGGCCAGTGAAGTACACATGCGGGTGAGCTGTCCACCCCATCGGTTCCCATGCTTCTACGGTATAGATTTTCCGACAAGGGAGGAGCTTGTAGCCTCAAGCAATACCATTGAAGAGATAAGGGATTACCTTAACCTTGACAGCCTCGGCTACCTGAGTTTAGAGGGGATGCTCAACTCGATGCCCACTCCCCGGGAGAATTTCTGCGTATGTTGCTTCACCGGTGAATACCCTGTGCCGATTGAGTCTGAGATATCTAAGGAGATGTTCGAAAGGTCTCAGCTCTAAAGGAAAAACAAGATATGGAAAAGGCCGTAATAGCGTTAGAGGATGGAAGGATTTTTGAGGGCCGGGCCTTCGGGGCGCGTGGGGAGGACTTCGGCGAGATAGTTTTCAACACGAGCATGACCGGCTATCAGGAGATACTGACAGATCCCTCATATGAGGGTCAGATAGTGACCATGACTTATCCTCTCATAGGTAACTACGGGGTAAACGGGGAGGATTTCGAATCGAGGCGTCCCTTCGTCAGGGGTTTTGTCGTAAAAGAGCGAAGCCGCATGACGAGCAATTGGAGATGCACCGAAAGTCTCGACGGTTTCCTGTCAAGGCATAACATAATAGGAATCGAGGGAGTAGATACCCGCGCAATAACCAGACATATAAGGCTTGCCGGCGCCATGAAAGCCGTGATATCAACAGAGGATCCGGACGGCACGAGCCTTGTGCAAAAAGCCAGGTTATCCCCTGGCATAGTAGGTGTCGACCTGGTCAGGGAGGTCACATGTGATTCTCCCTACAGGTGGGATAAGCCGATAGATTACGAATGGTGGAGGAACGACGAGGGTGCTGACAGTATAGTCTTAAAGGGCAAAGGAAGCTATAGAATTGTCGTAGTCGATTGTGGAATAAAGTACAACATCCTCAGGCTCCTTAAAACCTTTGCTGAGGAGGTGATCGTCGTCCCTGCCAGCAGTTCCTGTGGTGAGATCCTCTCCTACGATCCTGACGGAGTGCTCCTATCGAACGGACCAGGGGACCCGGAAGCCGTCTCTTACGTGGTTGAAACTGTGCGCGAGCTATTTGGGGAAAAACCCATCTTCGGGATATGTCTCGGGCACCAGATGATAGGGCTCGCCCTTGGAGGTAAGACCTATAAGCTCAAGTTCGGGCATCACGGCGGGAACCATCCTGTGATGGATCTTAAGACAGGGAAGGTCTACATAACTGTTCAGAACCACGGCTTCTGTGTGGACATGGAATCACTCGACGGAGGGGATATTGAGATGACCCATATAAACCTCAATGATAGAACATCTGAGGGTATGCGCCACAAAAAAATCCCCGTCGTGTCGGTCCAGTATCACCCGGAGGCCGGGCCCGGGCCGCACGATTCGTCTTACCTTTTCGAGGAATTCACGCACCTTATGGACAGCTTCAAAGCTTAGTCTACAGAGGTAATATGCCCAAGAGGACGGACATAAACAGGATACTTATAATAGGTTCAGGTCCCATAGTTATAAGCCAGGCCTGTGAATTCGACTACTCAGGAACACAGGCCTGTAAGGCCCTGAGGGAGGAAGGTTTCGAGGTAATACTTCTCAATAGCAATCCGGCTACCATAATGACCGATCCCGAGATGGCCGACAGGACATATATCGAGCCTATTACAGCCGAGTTCGTACGGAAGATCATAGAGAAAGAAAGGCCGGATGTGATCCTCCCGACCCTGGGTGGGCAGACGGCGCTGAACGTTGCTGTTGAGGTATCCGAGGACGGTGTGCTTGATAATTACGGGGTCGAGATGATCGGGGCAAACTATGAGGCCATAAGAAGGGCCGAGGATCGAGAGCTTTTCAAGGAAGCTATGTCAGAGATAGGGCTTAAGGTCCCTGAAAGCGGCATCGCAACTGATCTAAAGAAAGCGATCGGTATTGCCAAAGGGATAGGTCTGCCGGTTATAGTGAGACCAAGCTTTACCCTCGGCGGTACCGGAGGCGGAGTAGCATACAATATGGAGGAATTTGAGTCTATAGCTGCTATGGGGCTCAAGAACAGCATGGTAAACCAGATCCTCATAGAGCAGTCCGTGCTGGGATGGAAGGAATTCGAGTTAGAGGTTATGAGGGACCTGAAGGACAATGTCGTTATAATATGCTCAATTGAGAACTTCGATCCTATGGGGATACACACGGGCGACAGCATAACCGTTGCTCCGGCACAGACACTCACGGACAGGGAATATCAGAGGATGCGCGATGCTGCCGTAAAGGTCATAAGGAAGATCGGGGTTGAAACCGGAGGCTCGAATATCCAGTTTGCTATAAACCCCGATGATGGGCGCATGATGGTGATAGAGATGAACCCAAGGGTATCACGCAGTTCCGCCCTTGCCTCCAAAGCTACCGGTTTTCCGATAGCGAAGATTGCGGCGAAGCTGGCCGTAGGCTACTCGCTTGACGAAATCCCCAACGATATAACTAAGGAAACCCCTGCATCTTTCGAGCCGACGATAGATTACTGTGTCGTAAAAATCCCGAGGTTTACCTTTGAGAAATTCCCGGAGGCAGAACCTGTCCTGGGGATCTCCATGAAATCTGTCGGGGAAGCGATGTCAATAGGCCGCACTTTTAAAGAGGCCCTCCAGAAAGGCCTCCGCTCCCTTGAGACGGGAAGATACGGTCTGGGAGCTGATGGAAAGGACATGTTAGAAGACCCTCAGAGCCTTACCTTTGATGAGAGGGAAAAACTTACAAGTCAGATAAGAACCAAGCTCAAGACTCCTGTTCCCGACAGGGTATTCTACGTAAAGTATGCCATACGTCTGGGGATGAGTATAGACGAGATATATTCCCTTTCCAGTATAGACAGGTGGTTCCTTAACAACATAGAAGAGATAGTTGAGCTCGAATCGGAGATCAAAAGTTATAGATGCCTGGATGAACTTCCAGTGGAGCTCCTAAGGAAAGCGAAGGAGTTCGGTTTCTCGGATAGACAGTTTGCTTACATATACCATACATCCGAGACCATTGTAAGGGAGAAGAGTAAATCCATGGGTATAAGGCCCGCCTTCAAACTGGTCGATACCTGCGCCGCTGAGTTCGAAGCATATACGCCTTACTATTATTCAACCCACGATATGGAGGATGAAGTCAAGGTCTCGGAAAAGAAGAAGATAATGATACTTGGCGGGGGACCCAACCGTATAGGGCAGGGGATCGAGTTCGATTACTGCTGTGTCCACGGTGCATTCGCCCTGAAGGAGATGGGATTTGAAACTATAATGGTAAACAGTAATCCCGAAACTGTAAGCACCGACTATGACACATCCGACAGACTTTACTTCGAGCCCCTTACCTTTGAGGATGTTATGAACATAGTCGAGAAGGAGAAACCGAATGGGGTTATCGTCCAGTTCGGTGGTCAGACACCTCTTAACCTTGCGACCGCCCTCGAAGAGGCCGGGGTCCCAATAATAGGCACCTCTCCTGATAGCATAGACAGGGCCGAGGACAGGGAAAGGTTCAGGGATCTACTGCAGAGGCTCGGCATCAGGCAGCCGGAAAGCGGGATAGCCACAGATCCTGAAGGCGCGCTGGAGATCGCAAGGGGACTCGGTTATCCCGTCCTTGTCAGGCCGTCCTATGTCCTCGGCGGGAGGGCGATGAAACTTGTCTATGACGATGAGATGCTCGATGAATTTATGAAGGGGGCGGTCGAGACATCTCCGGAACATCCTGTGCTTGTGGACAAATTCCTGGAGGATGCGGTCGAGGTCGACGTCGATGCTGTTGCGGATGGCAAAGCGGTCGTAGTCGGCGGGATTATGGAACATATAGAGGAGGCTGGCATACATTCCGGGGACAGCGCCTGCGTAATACCGCCATATACGCTGAGCGATGAGGTTATAGAGATAATAAAACAGCACACATATGCTTTGGCACGTGAACTTGAGGTTGTCGGCCTTATGAACATCCAGTATGCTGTGAAGAATGGAGAGATATACGTTCTGGAGGTGAACCCGAGGGCTTCAAGGACCATCCCCTTCGTGAGCAAAGCCATAGGGGTGCCACTCGCCAAGATCGCTGCCAAGGTTATGGCTGGAATGACGCTCGAGGATCTGGGGTTCTGTAAAGAAGTTGAGATCAAACACGTAGCTGTCAAAGAATCGGTATTTCCCTTCAACCGTTTCTTCGGGGTTGATCCTGTTCTCGGGCCGGAGATGAAATCCACAGGCGAGGTCATGGGTATAGACTCGAACTTCGGTACAGCCTTCGCCAAATCTCAGATAAGCGCGGGCCAGATACTGCCACTTGAGGGGACCGTTTTTATAAGCGTCAAAGACAAAGATAAAAGGTCTGTGGCCTTTATAGCCAAGAAGCTATCCGACCTCGGTTTCAAGTTGGTTGCCACCAAGGGGACGGCGAAGGTCCTCTCCTCGAACAACCTTGAAGTAAGGACGGTTCTAAAGGTATATGAAGGAAGACCGAATGTGGTAGACCTGATAAAGAACGGCGAAATAGATCTTATAATAGATACGCCCACCGGCAAGAAGCCCAAGACGGATCAGATGTCGATAAGGAGTGTCGCCAACCTCTATAGCGTACCCCTGATCACAACTATTTCCGGTGCCCAGGCGGCCGTAAACGGGATAGAATCCATTCTGAACAGGGAGACAGTAGTCAGGCCCCTTCAGGAACACCACAGAAGAAATGAAATCCCTGCCCAGGTTTTGAGGACTTGAAATGGAAACCCACCTGAAATAATACCATCTTCATTTGAGAATGATGCCAATCGATATAAGCGGTCAACCAAGAGCTTTCAGCTTTTTGGGATGACTGCTGAGAGCTTATCAGCTTGATATGTAATTTGAGCCGGAAGCAGGTAAGGTCATTCTGAATGGCTGGAAAACTATCGATGTAGCTTCAGTCTGCCAACGTACCTGATCCATCACCTGTTGGGTGATTGAGCCCTCCTGCGTCAGAGCGAAAACCATAATTTTAACCTCAAATTGCAGCCAAATCTTTCGTTTACACCTTGACATATTTCATCATCGGTGTTACATTCGTCAGCCAGCAGTTCTTCAACTTTCAGTTAACATATCGAGAGGGGTTCGGGGAAATGAGACTTCGCATTCTGGGTTGTGTGGTTGTATGCCTCGCGTTCGCACAATTTGCGTGGGGGGAATTGAGCTTTGATGTGGCATGGAAGGTCGAAGTAGGACAGGGATTCTCAGGTCCGAATGAAATAAGAGATGCAGACACCGGGAAGACACTCGGCATCGTGGCATGTGAAGTGGGGAATGGGGTCGTCTGTTTCAGCCCCAACGGCAAGCGGATCTGGGAATATCCGATGACACCTCCCGTGACCGTATGCCCGGCCGTGGCAGATGTCGACGGCGATGGAGTCGAGGATGTCTTGGCCGGCGATGCCATGGGAAAGG
>CAZTBA010000201.1:0-11406 GCA_964611725.1 uncultured bacterium | reverse complement strand
TAATCGCACCAAGAACCATAATAATGAACATGAAGACATACTTATATACCGCCAGAAAGTTGATTATATTTATTTCTTTATACGCCTGATGCCTCAGGTAGCTCTCCAGTGCCCTCTTGGTCAGTCGGTATATGACTATTAGAACTAAGACCGTCAACAAACCCAGGATAGGGCCTCGTAGACGTGCGTCTGGTCCCATAAGCACACCAATCCCTCCCATTAACTCTCCCCTCCTTCAGATGATGCAATGTGTTCCCTATCGAGATATTCTCAGGAATAACAACACCCATAGTACGAAAAGCATGCCTGCAACTAATGCTACCCAATAACGATAACGACGATCTTTGCCAGTTATTTCCCAACTGCAAAATGATCCTGAATGATGGACTCATAATATCTCAGGATGGATGATAACTTCAATCCAGATGAGGTATCCACATGAAACAAAAATGGAGGAGTCATCGGAAATACGATCGTCAGTTTAAAGTGGAAGCAGTAAAGATAGCCTTGTGAGATGGCCATACCATATCGATTCAACTTCTGTAGAACTCTCGCACTTTGGCTGCTATCTGTTTTTCGGTCATTTTGTCGGTAGTCTCAACCTTGGTAATCTTCGAAGACAAATCCTTGGACTTCTCAACTTCCTTCCTAAATTCGATTTTTGCTTCGCCCGGGCCAAAAATAAAGATCTTCTCGCTATCTCTTATCTCCCGGATAATCTTTTCGTAATACTGATGCAGATGGTGTCTGCGCCGATCTTCTATTTTTCTCTCAGAGGCAACATCTTGAGGACCATACGGCGTCGATGAGCGGGATCCGCCAGACAAGCGATAATGGCCCTCTACGTTGGATTCAATACAAGCGACTTCCTCCTGGTTATCGACGATCGACACAATAAATGCCCTTTCATGATCAATCCATATTCCCACATATCTCTTCATTCGACCCTCCTGTTTGTTGAAAAAGCAATATTGGGATTATATCTTTGAGAATATATGACCGCAAACCCAGCTTTCCGGTCTCAAAACTAACCAACCCTGTCTTTTGCACAAATGTGGAAATCTGTAAACCTGTGTCAAGAATATTGTATAAAAAAGCGATTTCCCCAAATACTTTTCTGATACCTGAGGGGAAACTATGGAAAAAATTCTTTTGTGAGTCGTATGTCTATTGGTATGATCTCTACCCTATTTCGGAAGGACCGATGATGCCGCCAGATATAACGGTCTTCATAGCTTCCTCAATGGTCCATCCCGGATCCCTGGTCTGCGATTCCTTTACCACTACCATCGTCCCTGAAGTCGGATTGGGAGGAGTTGGGATGAAAACTTTCAGCAGTTTCTCGCCGCTTTCCCTGTCAATAACCGTCCCCGTCACAAAACCGACTGTCCAGATGCCGGGTTTCAGGTATTCCACGAGTATGGCACGCTTGAACACCTGACTCTCCGGAAGCGAAAGAGTCACTGAAAGCTGCTTCCCAACATGATAGGTCGTTTTTATAAGGGGAATATGATCCGTTATCCGTTCAATCAAACCTAAGAACTGTTTAACTACTACATTGCTTGCGGCAAGACCGAGGAGATAAAGCACAGTTAATACTAGTAGAATTCCGAGTCCTGGGAATCTGAAGCCAATAATCTGCTCCACCATCCGCATGACACGCTTGTCGATGATAACGTAGAGAAAACGTATCGCCAGAAATGACAGTGTGATAGGAATAACTGCAAGAAGTCCTCTGAGGATATAAATCTTTACATGATTGAGAAGATTCTTCACTGCCTCAAAGCCTTCCCCTCTGCTCGCCATTGATATGAAGTCGCATATAAGTCACCAGAACCTGCATATTCGGCAGAAATGCAGGGAAACCTGAGACCAGCCCAAAAGTAACGAAAACCGTATCAATATTAGCTTTTACGCATCACTATCGATGTTGCCGGATATGTTCTCCCGTCATAGGCACGAAACGGACAGGGATTATCGACTTCTTCTCGAGCTTCTCACCATGTTTTTCAAGAAGATAGAGGGTCTGAATTCCGTACTCGCTACCTACCGGAATGACCATCCTTGCTCCATCGGAAAGCTGATCCACAAGGGGCTGTGGCACATGATCAGGTGCACATGTAACTATTATGGCATCGAAAGGCGCATATTCCGGCCATCCGAGGTAGCCGTCTCCGGCCTTGACCTTGATGTTCTCATACCCAAGCCGCTTTAGCGTCTCTTCAGCGCTCCGGGCAAGTTTCTCAATGATTTCTATGGTGTAAACCTCTTTCACTATCTCCGCGAGTATAGCGGCCTGGTATCCCGACCCGGTCCCTATCTCAAGTACTTTATGGTCAGGCTTAAGCCCAAGGGATTCCGTCATCAGTGCAACTATGTAGGGCTGTGAGATAGTCTGCCCTTCTCCTATGGGCAGGGGACCATCAGTGTAGGCATGGGCACGGACGCCACCGGGTACGAACTCATGGCGTGGAACTTTCCTCATCGCCTCAAGCACCTTCTCGTCCGATACCCCTCTCGCCTCGATCTGCCTTCTGACCATATCGATCCGGTCCAATTTGAAGCCCTCCTCTTCGCCAGTCCCAATTCGGCAGGCAGAAACGGTCAACAATATAATCAAGGGAAAAAAGCGGAAGTTCATATTCGGGCACCTCCTCAGTATTTCATGGAGAACCTCAGTCGATCTGACCTGCAGCGGCAGCCACTTCAGGCAGGCTGCGTTGGATCTCGCCGACACGATAGCCGAAGCCAGGACCCCGGACAGTGTTCAGGTCCACGCACCCCTCGCGACGCTGATACAGCCCCGGATGCACGGCTGCTTCGGCGAGCGACGCTTCCGGGTAGAATTGCATTGCGTTCGTCTCGACACCCATAATCGTGCCGGCATGCGCAGCTAATAGCACGTGTGGGATCTGAGCCAGCATCGGATTGGTTAGATCCTGCACCATGAGCGTCATACCGTGTGCCTTGGCCCAGCATAAAGTAAGCAGCGCGCCACTTTGGGTCTTGCACGTTTTCAGAGCCACACCCGTCCAACCGAGCGAACGGCCAAGCCGAACAAGCTTCCAGTCATGCGCGCTCTCGTCCATGAAGAGCGGTTTGCGCGCGGACACGCTGTGAACGTCGATCTGATGCTGTTCGAGCTCGTATGGAAAAGGCTGCTCGACGTAGAGGATCATCTGCCAGATGCGGGGATGGTTCCAAAGCAAGCGATCGAGTATGTCATTCACGTAATCCGGGTCCATGACCGTGCAGTTGAAATCGGAGGTCAGCCACATTACATCGTGTGCCATGGCAATCTGGCCCACTTCGATCAGTCTGTCATAGTCCCATTCGGCATCGTTGCCGCGGAGCTTGACCTTGAGGCATTTCAGGCCATCCCGCTCGATCCAGTCTGCCAGTAGCACCGGATAGCCGTCGTCCGGCTCGCCGCCGGTCAGCTCATCCCGGTTCAAAAGATCCTTGCCGCCGACAAGATGCCAGGCAGGCAATTTCTTCGGGGGCTTATCGACAAAGAATTCACAGGGATAATTTCCGGTGAAAGAGGCGTCCGAGCCCGGGGCAGGCTCAAGGTAGTGGGACAGGTCGGCGGTCATGAAATCAGCCGAGTAGGTCTCGTACACGGATCGGCCGTGCAGGTTTCCGTATGCATCGTGAACTGCGACATCGAAGGCCGAACAGCAGATAAGCCCGGCCAGCCATGGCATAGGCTCCGCCCCTTCACGCTCCCGATTGAGTTGATCAAAAAGTTCGGGGAGTTCTTCTTCTATGAATGCGTGTCCAATCTCCAGTGCATGCCCCCTTTCCTGAAAGCTGGCCCATGCGTCTACAAGCATGCAGCAGAGATCTTTCATTGCCTGATGACGTTGCTCGTAACTTATCTCGCTCGGCCATGCCCACTGCACGCTGAGCGGCGTCTCGCCCCAACCGTCCGCAGTACGGCCCCGGCTGTCGGCTACTCGGACACAGGTACGTGCACAGGTCACGTATGTCAGGGTTTCAGGTCCAAACTTCAGCGGCACACGGGTTTCGACAGGAAGAAAGAAGACTTTGGCGCCGATGACACCGGCGTCTGTTGGTTTTGCCATGGAACCCCCCCGATTTCAACAGGATAATTTTAGCATGGGCATCTACTATCAGCTAATATAATCATATAGATGGTCAGGTCAAGGAGATTATAGGAGGGTGCGGACTGGAAAATACTTGACAGCAATTCGAAACTGTGTTAGTTTCCGTAGCGAAAATGGCAACTGAATGCAGGTTCGACCTAATCCGGGAACAAATCGCAACAACTGGGGAGGGAAAGGGAAAATGTATAAAAAAATAGACGGCAAAACAATAGATCGACTGGGAGATATAGTTGAAGGCAATGTGATCCGCGATCCGGATATGATGGAGCCGTACTCACACGACGAATGTGCGCTCCAGGAGATATGGCACAGTCCCGAGGTCGTTGTGAAACCCAATCGGGCGGAGCAGGTTACCGAGATCCTCGAGCTTGCGCACAAGGAGAAGATACCCGTGATCGCCAGGGGCAGCGGTACAGGGCTCTGTGGGGGAAGCGTTCCTCTCTATGGCGGGATCGTGCTCTCTTTGGAGAACATGAATAAGATAATAGACATAGATGTGCGTAACCTGATTAGCGTCGTCGAGCCGGGAGTGACACTTATGCAGCTCGCCCCTGATGCTAAAAAGGAAGGACTTTTCTTCTCACCACGCCCGGGAGACGAGAGCGCAAGTTTCGGAGGGATAGTCGCTACCAACGCAGGGGGAAGTCGCGCACTTGGATATGGGGTGACGAGGGATTGCACTATGTCGCTGGACGTTGCGTTGCCTCCTCCATACGGGAGCATCTTGAGCTTCGGCAGCAAAACCGTGAAGGATAGCAGTGGCTACAACCTGCTCGGCCTCATGATCGGCTCGGAAGGTACTCTCGGGATAATCACCAGACAGATTATGCGACTCGATCCCCTGCCCATATCAACGAGCACCCTGATTGTCCCCTACGAGAACTTGCACGACGCGATAAGCACAGTCCCGGAAATCCTCCGGAGGGGCATAAGGCCCACAGCACTGGAGTTTGTTCAGCAGGATGTGATAGGCGTTGCCGAGAGAAAGCGCGAGAAGAAGTCCCATTTCTCGGGTGGTCAATCCTATCTTATGATAGAGATAGATGCGGCCACCGAGGACGAGATAGAGCGCATGGCCGAGACAATAGCCGGGGTCTGCGAGGAAAATAGCTGCGTGGACATCTTCCTGGCCGAAAAGCAGGATCAGGAGGAGGTATGGGATTTCAGAGGGAAGCTTTACGAAGCTATAAAGGAGTATACGCTCGAGATACTCGACATAGTGGTTCCGCCTGCGGAGATAGCCAACCACGTAGAGGCGGTGCAGAAGATCTCTGAAAAATACGGTGTATGGCTCCCGACTTACGGCCATGCAGGCGATGGTAACGTCCACACCCATATGATGAAGGTGCGTCTCAGCGGCGACGACGTAGAGCGGCTGGATGAGGAGGAGTGGAAGAGTATATATCCCAAGGTGAGGGATGAGATACATTCCGACGCGCTCTCCCGCGAGGGATTGGTTTCAGGAGAGCATGGGATAGGTCTGATCAAGAAGAAATACCTGCCACTCTTTTTCGATAAGACCCGGATAGAATTGATGAAGAAGATCAAGACCGAATTCGACCCGAGCAACGTCCTGAATCCCGGAAAGATCTTCGACTTGTAAAGCCGATTGTATTTGAATTCTCCCGGAATGGAATTCCTTGCAGGGGCGGCCGGTCGGTCGCCCTTGCCTATGGACGTGCTGGTGGCATAGGGATCGAGCCTTTTCCATTCTTCCCATTTTTCATGTAGTAAAGCGTTGCTGCGCCTCCACCCAGAATAGTTGCCCCAAGTCCGGCCCAGAGCCATTTGCGCCCTCTCCCACCTGGTTCAAGAACCATCTTGTTTGCAGTCTCACAAGCACCACGGGTCAGAAGGACATCGACAGATCCCTTGTAATCCCCAGATGCTGCAGTCATTATCCTGCCGGTCTCAACTGCAAACATCCTCACAGAAAGGGTGTACATATTCCCGACCCTTCCTACACTGCCAGCAACCATCCTTTCAACTCCTATAAGCTGGCCAACCTTAACAGCACATTCCTTAGTGTCGCATGCACCGGTAAGCTGAAATCCCTGTTCCTCCAGTATCGCTTTCATCTGAGAGCGCTCGACAACTGTATAATCACCGATCCGCAGGAGACACTCGATCAGGCGCTCGGTTATGAGCACGGCTTCATCTTCAGGTATGCCTACACCCCTCAGATCAAGTGTACCCAAAGTTGGCTTCCTCTGGTGCTGAGCATAGGAGACGCCTATATCGCCGAGGATGATCTGAAAAAGGAGCATAAGAGAGATAAACACCTTCATCAATCTCAACTGATCCCACCTCCCTTCGGATATGAATTGTGGATCGTAGATCTGAGATTGTAGACTGGAAAAATCTGAGCAATTTCTACGAAGCTTCTGTTAATCTTTCGTAGGTATTCAGCTTTCAGCCCTCAGCTTTTGCCGACTGCTGACCGCTAACTGCTGAAAGCTTGTTTTATCTAACCAGGGTCATTTTCCTTGCGAGCTTAGTTTTACCTGCTCTGAGAACATACAGGTATACGCCGCTTGCCAGATCCTCGCCGGAGTCACTTTTCCCATCATATGTCATCGAGAAATATCCTGGTCCGGAGAATGTGTCTACAGGTGTTGCGACTTTCTGACCAAGGATATTGTATATCTCTATCGAAACCCTGCAAGCTTCCGGAAGCCTATAGCTTATGATGGTACCACTGTTGAAGGGATTCGGATAGTTCTGGGAAAGGACATAGCTCTGGGGCAAAGGCTTGAGCCTTGCTATCTCTCCACTAAGGTAGACTTCATGACCAACCGCCAATTCGAACTCCTTGTATGATTCCTCTCCTATCCCGAATAAGTAGGTTTTGTTATTCTCAAGCTTGAAATATACATCCCCTTGAGGATCAAGCAGATATGCCTTGAATCCTTCCGGAAGTTCACATACACCCTTAAACGCCAAAGAGGCAGATGACCTGTTGCCGTAGATCCTCACTTTCCAGGTATGACCTTCCTCACTCAATGGTCTGAAATCCGAGGTATATATGTCCGGATAGATCTGCCAGTCCTCATGCGGGAAGCAGACCGAGACGTAATCCCCGGGAGGGATTGGTGGCTCGGGATAATCGTAGGTATCCCAGGACCCTATGGCCGATACTTTGCACCCAAGGTAGTTGTTCTCATCTCTGATGCCTTCAGCACTGGCTATGATCTGAATTGTCCAACCTTCCTCTTCCCCCACAGTAGGCTTGGCCCTTCCTTCAACTGAGAGAGCGGGAACTTTTATTGTTACAGGAGAATTGTTCTGATTCTTGACAGCATATCCCTCCCAGGGGGTAAGCCTGTCGGTCGCTGTTGGATAGGACCATTCAGCACCATCATAGGTATAGGGACCTGCGACGCCCTGAGGATTTCCACTTTCGGACATTATGTCACTCCATAGTACAGGGAAGTTAAATGGCACAGCTATATCGTTCCAGCCGGGCTCAAGACTTATTTCGAAGGGCGTACTTGTATTCACACTTTTCGCTGGACCAGAATGCATGTTTTTCCCATCAATCCTTGTATGGAGCCAGAACGCCTCACAGGGATCGAAACCACCTATATTCTCTTTTGTATACTCATGATATGACCCATCCGAGTATCTGAAAAGCCTCCATTTCGTATCATCATATTCTCCCAGGACATCGAGCACAATTGCAGGATCAGCATTATCGGCGTCGACCGGGAGCGATATCATGCGCCATTGCTCGAAAGGAACATCGTTTGGGCATACAAGCTCAGTGAAACTTACCCGTACCGAAAGCACTCCTTCCACAGGATTTCTCGATTCGTTCCCAAGGATATCCGAAGCTGTTACGTAATATTCAACACCTTTCTCCGTAACCTTCCCAGAAGGTATAGTCCCGCTAAAGGTTCCCCCTCCTCCGTCCGTCATGGATATGGAGTCAAAAGAAGGCTCACTTGCAGCCCGGTAATGCAGGGAAGCTTCCGCAACCCCTGCTGCATCCAAGAGAGATGTATTTACCTCTATATTGCTTCCTTTCACCTGGAAACCGAGAGGTGTATGCTGAACAACCGGACCACTCACATCATAACGGAGCTCTACGGAAGCAATGCTATCGGGATCAGCATTTCCGGCCCCATCTTCAAGCCAAATATAGAGCATCTGCCCCCCCTCCGCAGTTGCCAATACCATAATGGGAGGATCTCCAAGAACGGTTCCCGTCGTATCCGAGTCACCTGTGGGTGTGGTCCCAAGCTTGTAGTAACATTTTGCTATCCCCGAGGGATCTTTTGGGTTAGTCCAGTTTATCTGGAATGATGTAACCTTTTTCCAGGAGCTTGGGCTTGAGCCATCTGCTGTAAGGTTCATAGGAGCAGCAGGAGCGACTGTATCTGCCGTAACGGTGAACCCTCCTGACAGCGTATCGGCCTTAGTATCAAGGTTTGTTACGATGATATCCCATACACCAGGGCTTGCTCCCGCGAGATCAAGGCTACAGGTAATCTTGCTTCCGCTTTCCACCACCACATCTGTGGCATCGATATTATCAGTATCCTTGATCAGGGCAACTGTTGCACCGGAGCGGAAATTCTCACCTGACAAATTGGTTATTTCCACAACACCTGTGTTCTCACCAGTGTCGGGAGAAATCGAGGTTACAGATGGAAGAGGATACACTCCTACACCTGATACGGAAACTGAAAGCTCCCCCTCATTGGGATCATCGTTTGTGATGGTAAGGTTTGCCTGGGCCTCACCGCCGGAAGTCGGTGTAAAGGTAACAGTGACCTTTGTACTATCATCAGGGGAAACAGAGAACGAAAATGGAGAGGCCGTGAACTTATCATTCGTCGAAAGGATATCTGTAACCGAAAGAACTTCGTTGCCATCGTTATACACAAAGAGTACCCAGCTTGATGAGCTATCCATTGTCACTTCCCCGAAACTGTGCTGTGTCTTAGAGATACGGATATCAGGGCTCAAGGCCGTTACCTGGACCTCATCCGAAAAACCACCGCTGTTTCCGGAGGAATCTACCGCCGAAATTTTGTAATGGTAGGTCTTCCCGACAATAACTTCAGCATCAACATAGCTTGTATCGGGGACATCCACTTTCCCTATGGAATCAGGGACAGCGAGAGCAAGGGCCGCATCTCTGCGGTAGATAATGTAGTGTGAGAGATCAGGCTCGATGTTAGGGGACCATGAAAGCTTCACCTCTCCATGGGTCGAATTTGCCTCCAAACCTTCGGGAGCATCGGGAGGTGTTGTGTCCTGCCTGAAATAGAACACCCCTATATCCGCCCTCGTGCCATCGGGATCAAGAGGGCTCTCCGGATCACCTGCATCTATGCAGAGTGAACCTCTCTGAAGGTGGTAATCACCGTTTTCAGGATCTACAAAGAGGGGATTGACATCTATGTTATTCTCGTAGATCAATACATCGCTCGCGGAATCCCTGTAGATTCCGGTCTCGCCACCTGCGACATCGCTGTAGGTGATCGTCAGTGTCGAGAAATCGTTCATATAAGCCTCTAAGCCTCCGGTGGCACTGTTGCCAAGGATGGTATTCTTGATGGTCACAACGCTCTCGCAAACGTGGAGTCCGTCACCATCATTTGCTGAATTGTCAGCAATGATATTGTTGATAATCGTGCCGGAGGATTTATGGTAGAAGCTGATCCCACCTCCATCATAAGCCAGGTTCCCGGTGATGACATTGCGCTCGAAAGATCCGGATGAGCTGAACAGTGCGACCCCGCCTCCCCCACCGTCGTTCGAGTTATTCTCAATCCTATTGCCGATTATCTCAATTCCACTGATGGACACAACTTCAGCCGATTTCGGCGGAGACTCGTTGATGAAGATTCCACAGCCATGGTTATCAGAAATAGTGTTCCCCTCGAGCTTCGGGGATGAAAGGTAAACGTTCACCCCTTCGAGGGTGTTCCCTGAGATAGTGTTATCGTGGATTATGGGTGATGAGTGGTCTATGACAGAGATCCCACCACCTGCTGTAAGGGCTGTATTTCCTGTAATGAGGTTATTCCTCACTTCATCTTCAAGACCACTCTGGAAGAAGATCCCCCCACCCCACCAGGCCGTGTTGTTGCTTATTGTGTTTCCTTCTATCACTGAGGAACACATGTAGAGAACTGCGATCCCTCCACCGCACCCCCCCTCTCCTGAGATACCATTGTCCACAATCGTATTCCCACTAATCGTAGGGGATGACGAGGAGCCCCCTATAAATAAGCCGCCACCATAGTCGACAGCCCGATTATCAGAAATATGGCTGTCACTTATAGTCGGCGAAGCTCCGATACAGGCGATACCACCTCCCATTTCAGCCAGATTCCGGGATATGGTGCAGTGGCTTATGGTGGGAGAGCAATCCATAAACAGGAGTCCGCCTCCGTGTGTATGCTCCTGGAGTTCCGTAGAGGCATGTTCGATCAGGCAGTATTCGAGGCGGCTCTTACTGTCCGCTCCATCGAACACTATCCCGCCCCAGGCAACATCAGTCTGGTGGCGGGTGAAGCGGATGCTGTCCGCTTCCGTGCCTATAGCTTCCAGAGAGCCGTAAACCGTGAAGCTGTAAGGTCCATCGAAGCGCACTTCTACACCCGGCTGAATGGATAATTCCTTCCATTTCTGCACGACTACATTCCCAGTCACTATATAAGGTGAACCCGCTCTCACCCAATTCCCAGAGACGTTTTCGCTTACAAAGGTTCCTGCGATATAGGTAAATGCGAGGGTTTCTCTAACATTCAAACCACTATCTGCCGTCACTATCACATCCACTGCTCCTGCCACATGCGCCGGTACAACACACACTATCTGATTGTCTGACCAACTGGTGTAGGAGGTAGCTTCTATATCTCCGAATATCACACTACCATCACCACGAGAACTACCGAAATTGGAACCACTGATGCTTACAGATGTGCCGCCTGACGTAGAGCCAGAAGAAGGAGCCAAGCTCGAAATCACAGGGGGGAAATCTTCTATGAATGCAAAGGCATAAACATAACCATCATACGATCCCACATAGACCGTGCCATCTGAGCCCAAAGCTGGAGAGGAATTCACAGAGTCCCCCGTCTGATGTTTCCACTTCAGCGAACCGTCAGGATTAAACGCATAAATGTAAGTGTCCCAAGACCCCACATAGATAGTGCCATCTGAACCTATTGCTGGAGAGGAACTCACAAAGGACCCTGTCTGATACTTCCAATTCAGGGAACCATCTGCATTAAGAGCATAAAGGTAATAGTCATTCGAC
>CAZTBA010000200.1:0-11451 GCA_964611725.1 uncultured bacterium | reverse complement strand
CTGCAGGATCGTAGATCACCTCAGGGTAGGACGATTCCTCGAACCTCTTTCTATACCTTTCATCAAGGAAGAAATAGGTGTTTTTCTTATACTCATAGTCCCTTGTATCTTTGGAGTTTTCCTCAGCAGTCCCACGGAAGGTCTTGGTGGAGCTGGAGCCTTTCTCCTGGCTCGCTATGGCGGTTATGTCAAGTCCGCCGAGCTTTAGCTTGCTCCTTAGCCCGAAAAGCCCTTTGTGCTGCCCGCTGAAACCCACAAACCTCGTCTGCGGGAGGGAAAGGGCTGTGTTGCCAGCCTCTATATCCTGAACTATTTCGTCGTCATCCCCGTCGTATCTGAGCACTATGGAGTTCTCGAGATCTCCGAGCCTGCGGCTGTCCTGATCGACCTGGACATGGATCTTCTGGCCTATCGTTCCCTCTATAGTGAAACGGGATTCCTGCTTCATGTTCAGCGATGGGAATTTTGAGGGACGGGAGTAAGCTGACTGGACCTCCCCCTCCGTCCAGTCGCTCCTTCCGGATATTGAGATAGTCCTGGTTCCCGATATACCAAGCGATGAGCCCTGACCTATAACGTTGCCCACGGCCTTCGGGAAAGTTATCGGTATACTTATCTCGAGATCCCTCTTCTTGCTTCCCGTCTTATCCTCGGATTCCCCCCACCATTGCAGGCTCTCAGCCCAAAGGCTACGGTTAACACCTTTCAACTCCAGCTCTAAGAACCTGTTCACCTCCAAGGTCATAGGGATACCATACTTCACAGATCCGACTTTCTTAGAAAGGGTAACAAATCCGAGATCAGGGCTGACCGACACGATCCCGATTCCGGGGGAAGAGCCATTTTTTAGAATCATGCGGGGGCCTGCCGATATAGACAGAGGGCTCCCGTTCTTTATGGAAGCGTTGTTCCTGAAAGGATCAAAAGTCCCGGGAGGGTCTATGAAAAAAGTTTCGGCTCGGGAGCTTCCGAAGTTAAGAACAAGAGCTAAGACCAGCAGGACAAAGGCCACCAACTTCCACATCTTGCAGATCACCCCCTAAGTCCAAAGGCCGGGCAGTTCTTCCAAAGGACCAATTTTCCCCACTTCCTCTATTTTGAAATTCGAAAAACAAAAGCTGATCCTGAGTCTAAATGCCGACCTTAGCTCCGTTTCTATAGCATCACCTCCAAACAAGTGTAGTACTGGTTAGTGAAATTAATAATAGCATAATAGGAGTTAAATATCAAGAAAAATCTTACCTGTATTATGTTTCGAGATTGAAGGGAAAAAGCTTGCCGATTCTCTCCAAGCTTAGTATTTTTATGTCAAATTCACAGTGAGGTAGATCACTATGATTATACTCCAGAGGTATATACTCAAAGAACATATAGGGCCGTTCTTCTTCGCACTTTTCGTCGTTATATTCATATTTGTGATCGACCTTATACTGCAGCTCCTCGACCTTCTCATCGCCAAGGGTGTCAGCGTATGGATCATACTCAGACTTTTCTACCTCAACCTCGCCTGGATGGTGGCGCTCGCGATTCCGATGGCTGTGCTTGTTGCCGTGCTTATGGCCTTCGGCAGGCTTTCCGAGGACAACGAGATAACTGCGATAAGGGGGAGCGGGATAAGTTTCTACAAGCTCATCACTCCGGTTATCCTGACCTCCGTAGTTATCGCCATATTACTTATAGTATTCAATGAAGAGGTCCTTCCCAAGGCCAACTATCAGGCCCGTACACTCGTATCAGCCATACACAGGAAGAAGCCTACAATAGCCCTCAAAGATATGGAAGGGCTCCTCATCGATGAGTTTCCGGGATATGTAATGAAGGTTGAGAAGGTGGACAGTAGGAAGTCCGAACTCTACAACGTGAAAATATGGCAAAGGGGTAAGGACGTATCCCCTATGGAGATAACGGCAAATACCGGCAGGATGGAGCTTTCGGACGATGGTGACAGGCTTACCCTTACGCTCTATGATGGTGAGATACACAGGGCTGACAGCCAGAACCCCAGTCTCTATCTGAGGACGAGTTTTAAGAAGCATGTGATAAACATAAGAGGGGTCGGACAGAAGCTCAGATTAGATGAAGAATCGTCCTACCGGGGTGACAGGGAGATGAATTCTTCGATGATGTTGAATATGGTAGACGGTTACAGAAAGGATATAGAAGAATCACGGCGCAGGATAAACCGTAAGGTAGAAGACTATATAGGCACTTACATATCCCTTTCCCGGCAGGAGGAAGGCTCCGGTCCGAACTTTTCAATCTCCCCACTCACTGAGATCAAGCAGGTCATAGGCTACCTGAAAGCCGAAAACAATAAGATAAGGGCCCGCAGGCAGGGAATAAACCGGTATCTGGTTGAGATACATAAGAAATACTCGATACCGGTAGCCTGTGTCGTGTTCGTCCTGGTCGGCGCTCCTCTCGGCGCAATGGCGGGAAGGGGTGGTATGGCTACAGGATTCGGATTCAGCGTAGGTTTTTTTCTGATATATTGGGCATTCCTTATAGGTGGAGAGGAGCTTGCGGACAGGATGATAGTACATCCTGTCCTGGCGATGTGGGCGCCAAATGTGGTAATAGGGGCAGCGGGGATATATCTCACGATACGCGTTGTGAGGGAGATAACGATTATAAGGTGGGAAAGGCTACTTTTCCTTAGAAAAAGGGCAAAGGAATCATGAAGATACTCAGCCGCTATATGGTCAACAGATTTTCTCTGACTCTGATCGGAGCTCTCTCGGCTTTCATAGTCATATATGTAGTGGTCGACCTGGTACAGCATATTGACACCTTCATAGACAGGGGCATATCCACCGGGAACATAGTCAGGTACTATATCTACTACATTCCCTATATAATTGTCCTTATGCTTCCGGCTGCGATGCTAATAGCGAGCCTTTTCTCGATAGCAGGGCTGGCGAGGCGAAACGAGCTTGTTGCCATGAAATCCTCCGGTATAAGCCTTTACAGGATACTCTTTCCGATTTTTAGGTTCGCCCTCCTTGTAAGCCTGTTTATGCTTATGATTTCGGAGATAGTGGTTCCTAAGGCGAATCAAAGGAAAGAGCAGATAAGTAAGGGAGCTAGAAGGGTCAAAACCATATCCGATCGGGAGAATATCCTCCTTCAGGATGTGAACGGTCAATTCGTATCCGCCGAAACATACAGGGCATCCGAGAAGCTTGCGGTAAACGTATCGATGCAAAAGTACGAAGGCATATCCCTTGTGAGGAGGATAGACGCCGATACCATGGCCTGGGAAAATGGCACATGGGTTTTGAAAAATGGTATATTCCGTGAATTCAAGGGAGGAAAAGAGAAGGCCTTTTCCTTTTCAAGGTTTCAGGTTGAGGAACTGACGCTCAATCCTAACGATTTCGGGAAGCTGAGCAAAAAGCCTGAGCAGATGAGTTTCTTTGAACTTAAGGATTACATAGAGAGGGGGATAAAGCTAGGAAGGAATATGGATAAATGGATCGTCGAGCTTCACTTCAAACTCTCATTCCCTTTAACAAATTTCATTATAGTTCTTTTCGGGGCACCGCTTGCGTCGCACATACGCAGGTCAGGAAAGGCTGTCGAATTCGGGATAGGGCTCTTCATATGCTTTCTCTACTACAGCACAATAAGGTCAGGCCAGGCGCTCGGATGGAATGGAAACCTGAACCCTATACTTGCAGCATGGACTGGGAATATCATCTTCGGGGCACTTGGGGTCCTGCTCCTCCTGAAAGCACACAAATAAAGACAAACCTATCAGAAGTGCAATCCGATATCGGCAGAAAAGGCAAATTTCTTACCCCAGGCAGGCAGTAGTGCCATTACACCTCCGGTCGCAATATTGATTTCAAATCCCCCGTAGCCGATCCCCATACCGGCGGATATGCTCGTTCCGCCGAAACCACCTACTGCGAAACCGGTTCTCAGTTTAAGCCAGTCAATCGGCATATATTCCAATCCCAACGAGGCCCTCAGCGTCTCGAGGCTTCCAGCGACATCTCCGAACCCCTGATGGTAGTCAGCCGCCACAAGGAGATCCTTCCGGAAATTGCGGGCAACACCGAGCCTCAAAAATGGAGGGTAACGCGATCTAAAAGATCCTATCGAGACGACCGTATCACTTTCGGCCTGCTCGGATTCCTCACCAACGGTTAGAACACCTATGTATTCAGACCTCTTTTCCTCGTTATCCTTGTCCCAGTTTATCCTACCAACCAGATTTACCAGGCTGATTCCAGCCGTCCATCCCCCGGCGAGTGACGAGGATAAACCCAGATCGAAGGCAAAGCCTGTTCCCCCCGAGGAACGGCGTGTTATTATATCCCCCTCGAGATCGACATCCCCCTCATTCGTAACGATGCTTCCACTACTCCGGGGGGTGTCCACCCAACCCAATCCCCTCAGGTACTTGGCCGTCGCACCCACAGAAAGCCTGCCAAACTGCGGAACGTTAAAGGATTTGGCAGCGGAGACGGAAACCGAAACGGCTGTCCACGCCCCGAAGATGGTATCTGAAAAGGAATAGACCCTGTTGAGTTCGTTCCCGAAAAGGAGAAGATCCAAAACATCCTTAGATATATCTATGTTTGAGGCCGCAATGGCGGAGATCAGAACAGCGTAGGGACCGTAGGAAAAGCCGAGAAATTTAAACTCACTTTCGGCATCGAAGTCAACGGTATTACCAGATATTCCCTCAATTATATCATTCTTATCCTTTTCCGTCAGAAATGAGCCGTTATAACGATCGTACTGTGATCTGTCAATAAAATTGCTGGTGGCCCTGATCCCAATAGCGGGCAATCTGAAACTGATATGAGGTCCATCCTCAAGGGCCAGGTTTGCAGGGTTCCATCCAACGCATTCTATACCCCTCGCAACCGCCGTATATGACCTCGCAATACCCATCGCACGTGCATCAGATTCGCCGAATGCAAGGAGACACTCCGGCAATGTAACGGTCAGGAGCAAAAGGGCTAACGCATATTCCCGGAATTTTCTCATTGTTAGATCATCTCCCTGTTAAACTCAATATCGATCTCAACCCTGGCCTTGACTCTCACCGAATCATTGCTGACTACTTCCACCTCTCTACCATCGGTTCCCGACAGCATGACAGATATATCGACCCTGACCTCGGGGTTTTCAAATATCGAGAGCTCATCCTTGTCGAGTTCTACATTGATTTCATTTTCAGAAGCGTTTATGACCCTCCCGTTACCATCGATCTCACCGGCAAGGACAGATTCGGAGACAGAGACGCTGTCCGGACCGGACCCACTGCCGACCCTGCTGAGTTTGACCTTGACCCTCGCCCCCACAGGAAGGTGATTATCAACTGTGGCTATCAACCTCCCACCCTTGAGGTTTTTGCGAACTACATTCTGCGTATCCTTGCTGATCTCCACAGTATCAGGGTCCACAGAGAGGCTCTGGCTTTCGAGAATGAATCTCATGGGTGCGCTTATGGAGAATATCCCATCTATGAAATCATTATCCGAAACTTCCCCCTGTCTGCCATCACCCACAAGGGCCCTCCCGGAGGTCGTCACCTTTTCCGGAAGGATATTCAGGAAATCCGCAACTTCCTTCCCCTGAACCGATATTGTGCCCTGGGCCGGAGATAGTGGGTTACCTGGAGGGATCGAATCGTCTATCAAGAGGGAAGCCGTTTTGTTACCGCGGCCCTCCCCTACCAGAGAGATCTGAAAGCGGATGGGGAAACCTATGGCGTTCATGAAGGACATTTCAAGGGCTGCCTCCGCAAGAGAAACACCTTCAAGACCCTCGGGTACGTCCACTTCGTTTTCTGAAACCGGTATATCCACCTCAAGTTCTTTCAAAATTCCCTTGAACTTCGAGAACTTGAGTTCAGAGAGTTTTACGCTCACATCTACCTTGTCCTCGGATCGGAGGTAAACCATGTCTTTGGTGGAATCGGTGAGGCTTTCGACTTTGAAGCGGATCTCACTCCCACCACTACCGGTTTCAGCCGAATATACAGTGTAGCCTGAGATATCAATCTTATCAGAAGTGCTTCCTTTGGGAGGTATTTCCACGCTCAACATAAAGGGATCACCTGAAGGGGAAACCACATCAACCGAGGAGATAACCGAGCTAGATCCGATCGGTATATCGTTTGATATCGATATATCGATCTGGCCGGATTTCAAAAGCGCCTCCTCCACGATGACGCTCGTATCCTCCACTGAAGCTACTTCTTCAGTAGAGAAACTATGGGACGGTACCTGGGCAACAGCTTCGGAAACCGTGAAGGAGGAGAGTAGGACCTTTATAACGAAATATCCTGATAGTACATCCTGGGTTACCCTGACACTTTCTCCCTCGCTTCCGGGAGTTGTAAACTCTATCTCCACGAACATATCGTTGGGTATGAGTTTCCCCGAAACATCCAAGCTGTCTAACCTTGAACCTTCAGGTTCTATCCTCGGGAAAGCAAGTTTCCCTATGGTCGAGCTATCCGAGCGAGATTTCAAAAGCACAACGGTCTCGGGATTTCCCATAGGGACTATCATGTGATTCTCGACAGTGACACGGACATAGCCGCTTGACATTC
This sequence comes from uncultured bacterium, assembly GCA_964611725.1. GTDB lineage: Bacteria > Latescibacterota > CAZTBA01 > CAZTBA01 > CAZTBA01 > CAZTBA01. Next base: position 4,877 of record CAZTBA010000200.1, on the reverse strand, counting down.
TCACCCACTCGAAAGTTGCCTTTTCCGAGGTGAGATCCCTCTCGATGATAATAGCTTGATCCGGGCCTACCCCAGGAATCACAACGTCCTTGTCCATCAGGGACTCAAATGGGACATTGGGATAGATATCCTCTATACCTATGGGATGTGAGGATTTTTCCCCGGGAGACTCGACCTCAAAATCGCCTATACCGACCTCGAAGCTGTGATTTACGTCATCCACATTGAGGTCATCCCCGACTTCAAATCTTTCCATGTCTTTACTTATGGAAAGCTTCAGCGCATCACCTTCCAGGAAAAGTATCTCTTCATCCTCAGCCATCTCCCTCATCGTGAAATCCTTTTCAGCCAAAGGGACTATGATCGTAGTATCCCAGGAAGGCGCCTCGGGTGGATCGAGGGAACATCCACTGTACAGGGAAGATATAAGGAGAGCATAGAAGAAGACAAGGCAGCTTTTAGATTTCAAGTTCCACTCCTCCATGATTTCAGGTATTCTATCTGCTCAGCACTAAGCTCATCTATATCCACCCCCATAGCTTCGAGCTGAAGCATCGAGACGAGTTCATCTATCTCGGGCGGAAGTCTGTACACTCTTGGCTCAAGTTTCCCGGCATTCTTTATACCATATTCCACTCCCAGGGCCTGGTTGCAGAAAGAAAGCGACATGACCGTTGAAGGGTGTCCCTCAGCGCAGGCGAGATTGACAAGGCGACCCTCTCCACAGAGGAAGACCTTTTTCCCATCCACCACGTATTCTTCGAAAAGGGGTCTTATCTCCCTTTTCGAAGAGGCGGCTGATTCGAGACCGTTGGTATCTATCTCGTTGTTGAAATGGCCAGCGTTCGCCAGAATTGCGCCATCTTTCATCTTCTTTATATGATCCAGGGTGATAACATTTATATCTCCCGTCACTGTAATGAATATATCACCATCACCGGCAGCCCTGTCCATAGGCATGACCCTGTTTCCGTCCATAACTGCCTGAAGGGCCCTGAACGGTTTGACTTCCGTCACGATGATATTAGCGCCAAAACCTTTCATCCTCATGGCCACACCCTTGCCGCAATCCCCGTATCCAGCCACCACCACAGTCTTACCGCTAACGAGCACATTGGATGCCCTGATTATCCCATCTACGGCCGACTGGCCGGTGCCGTAGTAGTTGTCCATAAGGTGTTTGGTATCCGAATCGTTTATAGCTATTATCGGATGTTTGAGAACACCCTCATTTTCCATAGCCCTCAGGCGTATTATGCCGGTCGTCGTCTCCTCACAACCACAGATAATCTTCGGCGCCATCTCCGAGTGCTTGGTGTGGACTTCAGTCACAAGGTCACATCCATCATCGATGGTGATATCGGGATTGAATTCTATAACCTTGTTTATGAACTCGTAATAGTCCTCTCTCGACTCACCTTTGTATGCATAGACAGTCACCCCCTCCTCCGCCATGGCTGCTGCCACATCATCTTGGGTGGAAAGGGGGTTACAGCTCGTTATGGCGACCTGAGCTCCGCCGGCAATAAAAGTCCGAACAAGCACAGCGGTTTCCTTGGTCACATGGAGCGCCATACCGATTCTGTGTCCCTTGAGGGGCTTTTCCTTTTCAAAGCGCTCCCTTACCTTAAGGAGAGCTCCCATCTGAGACTCAGCCCACTCTATGTTTTTTCTGCCATCTTCCGCCAGAGCTATGTCCTTCACCTCATAAGGCATATCCTTTTACCCCCTCTTAAGCCGGAAGACCCCGTCCTGAAGTTTCCCGGAGAATGCGGTCAATTATAGAAGAGCCACAAAGTCACTCCAGTGATACAGGTCACCGGAAATGAAAAAGCTAAAGTCTCCCCCAGGCTGATTATCAGTTTCCGGATAAGGATATCATATACCTGCAGCTTTTTTGATCTCTTCAGCCCTGTCCGTCCTCTCCCAGGTGAACTCTTCGAGTTCCCGTCCGAAATGCCCATATGCTGCCGTCTTCTTGTAGATGGGTCTGAGGAGATCAAGGCCATCTATTATTGATTTGGGTCTGAGATCGAACAGATCCGTCACGATCTCCGATATTTTCTCATTCTCGATTACTCCAGTGTCGAAAGTATCGACATTTACAGCTATCGGCTCTGCAACCCCGATAGCATATGCGATCTGGACCTCGCATCTGTCGGCAAGTCCTGCAGCAACCAAGTTCTTTGCTACATAACGGGCAGCGTATGAAGCGCTTCTATCAACCTTCGTTGGGTCCTTGCCGGAGAAAGCTCCACCGCCGTGCCTTGCGGCTCCTCCGTAGGTATCGACTATTATTTTCCTCCCCGTTATTCCGGAATCCCCTTGAGGTCCGCCTACCACAAACCTACCCGTGGGGTTAACGTGGTAGATTGTGTTCTTGTCAAGATATTCCGCAGGGATGGTAGCTTTCACTACATGTTCTATCATATCAGATTCGATCTGTCCGTATTTCACATCGGGATCATGCTGGACAGAAACCACCACGGTTGAGACTCGGATGGGTTTATTCCCATCATACTCGACAGTTACCTGGGATTTCCCATCCGGGCGGAGGTACTTCAGTACCTCTTTTTTCCTCAACTCGGCCACCTTCATCATAAGCTTATGGGCGAGCATTATCGGGAGCGGCATAAGCTCCTTAGTTTCGTGGCAGGCATACCCGATCATCATTCCCTGGTCACCAGCCCCCTGCTCTGCGTGAAGTCCTTCTCCCTCGGTCACACCCTGAGAAATATCGGGAGACTGACCGCCTATGGTGGTTAAAACAGCACAGGTCTGGTGGTCGAAACCATAATCAGGCTTGGTGTAGCCTATCTCTTTTATCGTATTCCTTATTACCTCAGGCATATCGACCCAACAGGTCGTGGTGATCTCGCCGGCTATCATCGCGAGCCCAGTGGTCACAAGGGACTCGCATGCTACTCTTGCCATAGGATCATCAGCGATTATGGCGTCAAGTATGGCATCCGACATTTGATCAGCTATTTTGTCGGGATGGCCTTCAGATACCGACTCCGAGGTCACGAGGTATTTTCTGGACATAATCCCCCCTATTTTTTAAGGTCTTAGATCCCAAAGTAAAACTTTAATTTCATTCCTTACTTTTTCTGCCCTCAAGCCATTTCAATATCTTCCCATGGAGCTTCTTATTGCCTGCGCCGACACACGAAAGGATGGACCCTTTCTCGGACGGGATTAGAGCTATATCGTCCAAATTTTCGCCGTAGGCATCGGTTACGGCACAGCCAGCCTCTTTTACTATAAGTATAGCAGCTGCTATGTCGTACGGAAAGAGCCCAACAATCCGTCCACCCCCAATTTCCCGAAATTTTTCGCGCTCCTCCGGGCACTCGGAAAGGATGAACCCGCCCAGGTCCAGATAAGCATCGAACTGCCCTGTGGTGAGCCTACTCAGGGAATAGCTGGCACTGTTTATGAGAAAAACCCCTGCCCTTACGGAAGTGTGATCTACAAGGGGCGCTATATAGTCCATTACAAGCTTCACGGGCCTTCCCACAGCCTCGAAGCTCCAGAAGATATCATCGATGCCAGTTTTTGAAGATGGAGATATCCTTCTCCCAAGGGAGGATTTCAAGCCTATACCTTTGCCCCTGATAGCCGTAAAACTATCACCAGTCCCTATCTCAAGGAGAACGGCCCACTTGATACTCCCGAGTTTAAGGTTATCGCCGTAAGGAGCGACCGCAACCGATATACAGGCTGTTCCAAGCCCCGCAAGGGCTGGCCTTGTTCCGTCTATAGGGTCAATTACAAAGATAAACTCAGGAGTACCATCGGGTATAACCAGCCCATGATCCTCGGTATAATATGCAGCCGACGGTTTCTTGTGGTTTTCAAAAAACTCTGAAACTGCATGCTCAGCTACGACATCCGCTCTGAAGGTGACGTCGCCGCTCTGAGCGATCCCATCGATATTTCTCATATGTCGGGAATCTATCTCTGACAGGATAGCAACCCTTATAGAAATCGCGAGATCCTCAGCCATCCTCATTATTTCATCCATAGAACCTTTCTCTCAGCCAATCTGTCTTTTAAAAAATTTGTGAGTAACTCCCTTATCTCCTTAGACCTCCTGAGAAGCATCGCTTCTTCAAGCACATGTCTGCATTCCTCATAGCTTATGCTTAACACAGCCTTTTTGATCTCAAGTATATCTATGGGACTCATACTGAATTCATCAAGCCCCATCCCGACAAGGAGGGGCATCGCTATAGGATCAGCGGCCATTTCGCCACACATAGTGACCTCGATGCCCATCTTGTGCCCGGTTTCAATAATGTTTCTTATAAGGATCAGGACACCAGGATTGAAATGGTCGAAGAGATAAGCGATCTTCTCGTTCCCTCTATCAACAGCCACGGCATACTGTATCAGATCGTTCGTTCCTATGCTAAAGAAGTCGACTTCCTCAGCTATTTGATCCGCAACCATAGCGGCTGAAGGGACTTCTATCATCACGCCTACCCTGCAGTTCCTGTCATATTCAATGCCGTCCCTTTCAAGTTCCTCCTTCACCTCCTCCATAATCTCTTTCGCCTCTAAGACTTCTTCAAACGACGAAATCATCGGGAACATTATACTCACATTCCCCATGACGCTCGCCCTCAATATAGCCCTCATCTGAACCTTAAACATATCCTTTCTCTCCAGGCAGACCCTGATCGCCCTCCACCCGAGGAACGGGTTCATCTCGTGTCCGTGTGCCCCCGGCATGAGCTTATCTCCCCCGAGATCCACAGTCCTTATGACTACGGGCTTCGGGGCCATTTTTTCGGATAGCTTTCTGTAAGCCTCGAGCTGTTCCTCCTCGGAAGGGAGTTCAGGGTTTGCAAGGTAGAGAAACTCGGTTCTGT
>CAZTBA010000199.1:0-11474 GCA_964611725.1 uncultured bacterium | reverse complement strand
CGAAGAAACCGGGGCCTTGTGTGTGGGCTATACTTATGCGAGCGAACTCACAAACAGGTTCTCACTCGGGGTCAACGCCAAATATGCAAGCCAGAGCCTCGGGAAGACCGAGATATGGATCGGAGGAGCGCCCTCCGGGAAGACAGCCTCCGGAGATATTAGCACCGCAAGTGCAGGATTCCCCTGGTTTGCCTTCGACCTCGGCTTCGGCTACGATACCGGGATACAGAGCTTGAGGATTACCGCAGCCGTCAGGAACTTCTCGAAACAGCTCCTTTTCCTGAACGAGAGGTTTCAGCTACCCCTGACATTTGATATTGGCCTCTCCATGAACCCTATGGACTTTGTACCGGGCATGGATCTTCCCGATGGCCATGATCTTCTTCTGGCAGTGGATGGGGTAGATCCCAGGGATCATCCAGAGGATCTGAGTTTCGGAGTCGAGTACAGCCTGATGGACATGTTATCCCTCAGACTGGGAAGGCGCGCAGGCTCACAGTCCGACGGGAAGTTCTGTGCCGGTGCCGGGTTCAGACTTGATATGGGCGGAATCGGCGGCAGAGTGGACTACTCCTACACCAGCTTCGGCGATATCCTGGCAGATGTACACAGGATATCCTTACAGGGATTCTTCTAAAAACTGTAAAACTACTTCCCTGAAACTACAAGAGGCTGTGCTGCTCAGAATCGGCGGCACAGCCTCTGTCTTCTTGAAATCGGACTGATTGCTGCAAGATGTTATACATCCGAAAGGGGGATGAAGACTTGAAAAAACTTACCCTTTTCTTGCTATCTATTTTTCTAAGCTTCGAATTCGCAGTCACAGCGGACGAGAGCTGGAAAGCTCCACTGTCGGAAAAAGCTGGGATAATGGAAGGGAACATACTTCAAAATCACTGGATAGATGGACTATACCCATCCCAGGTGGCACTCCCGGCAGACTATACAACGCAGGGCCACTGCAATATCGCACACTCTGTATGCTGGACAGAGGATTACCTGGGGGGTCAGTGCTACCGTTACCTATTTATGAAGGACGAAGAATCGAAAGAGCACTGCGATCAGATATTCGAGGCTATATACCGCTGCCAACTCGTCACCGGCGTCCGTGGGCTCCAGGCCCGAGGGTACGCCTTCGGACATGGTGACTCCTATGAGGAACGCGGAGGGAGCACAAAATCGAACTACTGGTACCAGGGTGCAGGAAAGTACAAAGATCTCCGATGGAGGGGGGACCAGAGCCATCACAACTATGATTCCTCAACATACGGGCTCGCGATATATTACGATCTCGTCGCTCAGGGAAAGCAGAAGGAGCGCGCCCGCGAGGCTATAGATGCCCTCGTCGGTTACTGGGCGGACACCGAGGATATGATGATAAGACAGGAACATGGCCGCAGTATCCCTATCCTGGGATTTACCGATGGAAAGACCCCCAACTCCCGCATAATAATGGCAGCACACGCCCTCAAAGTTGCCCATCACGCGACAGGGAAGAAAAAATATGCTGAGCTCTACGAGAAACTGATCACCCAATATCAGTTCAGGACATGGCGTGAGGAGGTTTCCGGAGTCCAGGGATTCGATGATGGACATCACATAATACAGGATCTCGAGAACCTCTTCCGTATAGAGGAAGATCCCAAGCTCAAGGAGTTCTACCGCCACGTTGCCGATCGTCTTTGGGAAGCGCACAAAAACGACAAACAATCCCTTTTCACATATATCTACTTCTCCCTTGTGCCGGATGCCCCGGGAAAGGAGAAGGCCCTTGAAGGCGCACTTGAGACCCTCCAATCATACCCGGCTAACACGATATTCCGCCCGAGGATGAACAGCATCCGTAAGGATATCGAGACCAAAGTCGACAGAAGAGGCGAGAAGGTCTCCAAGAATCCGTTACCTGTTTACGAAGCACCCTGGGATAACGAATATATGTGGAAGGGAAGCCTCTACCCTCTCGATGGATGGTTTAGCAGGGTTGCCATATCCGTCGCGGTCCCGGAGGAGGACCCCGTTGTCATGTATGCCACGGACGGACGTGATATCTACAAGACGGTCGATGGCGGCAGGAGCTGGATATACGTAAGCGAAAATCTGAATGCCAATCCCCAAAAGCTCGACTGCGGATATAGAATCCGATTCCTGTATGTAGCCACAGATAACGGCTTCTACAAAACCTCAACCGCTGGAACGGAATGGCACAAGCTTTCCCTGCCGGAGGGCTCCGGAAATCCTGTGGATATATGCGTGGATACCGAAAACAGGAACGTCCTCTATGCAATAACGGATAAGGGAGTCTATCGCAGTCTCGACTTCGGAGAGGAATGGATAGGTGAAAGATGGGAATGTCTCACAGAGATCGTCCCTCCTGGTGAGCTCGAGCGCTTCTATGTCGGTCTTGGAGAGGAACCCGTGATATATGCTCAGGTAGGAAACACTATCTATCATAAGCAGGCTGACGATGGAGATTGGATCGGAGGAGATGGGAGAAGCTACTTTCTCCGATCTTACCCCTGGATGGCGATAGACCCGGTTAACCCCTACACCATCTACAGGGGAGCCAGGGTGGATTACGGGCAGTACAAAGGCAATTTTCTCTCCGTAAGTCGTGATGCCGGAGGGTCCTGGAGCTTTGCCGTAGAACAATTCTATAAGAAATACCGTGAAGGAGGATGGAAGGCCCTGATGGCAGAGATGTTTGGCGGTGGTACCGTACATGGACTTGCCATTGACCCTCACAACTCCGATATCCTTTACGCTGCCGCGGACGACGGAGCGATAATAAGCAGGGATCGCGGTAAATCCTGGAAAGTTTCCAACAAGGGACTTGAGATACCGAGGGCTAATACAATTTTCGCTCCAGCCTCAACCGAAGACATCTTCGCCGGGACACCTGCGGGACTATTCGTCAGCCACGATAAGGGGGAGAGCTGGGAAAACGCCAATCTGGTACTGATATTTGAAAAGAATGAAAAGAGGGACATGGGAGGTGCAGCGTATTTGGATGCATATTGGCGGGCCCGCTACTTCGGATTTATAGACCAGGAACTTGCGGATATGTCACCAGAGAAATGGTAGATATCTGCGCTACAGCGTGGAACAAAAATATAGAGCACCTTATAATGCCAGAAAAGGGGACCCTCTCATGGCTAAAACTCTAATAACCATTTTCCTACCCCTGGTCTCGCTCCTCATAGCACAGGTCGTCGGAGCCGCCGCTGCAGAACCATATTCTGTGCGAAAAGCCGTCATAATAACCGGGAAGCAGAGCACCAGCCCCGAGCTCAAAGGAGCGGATATGCTTCGAACCCGGATAATGAAGCGTAGCCAGATTGAGATCAAAAGCGCCGTTGAAGGAACAGACGAAGCGAAAAATGCTATCGGATGGGCCGATCTGATCTTTGTTGTCGGCACGCCCGAAGGGAACAGCCTGCTGCAATCCCTCATGTCGAGATCCGGAGCCAACTTTCCGACACTTCCTAACTCACAGGAACTTCACCCCGAAAGCTTTGTCCTCAGGTCCTACACGGAGGGCGGAAGAAACTACCTCATAATCGCCGGGATTGACGGGAGGAGCACTATCTACGGGGTTGGGCGGACATTACTCGAGCTTACTTACCACTCCAACGAGATAGATGTTCCGAAGTTCGACCTCAAGGACAAACCTGCTTTCTGGATGCGCGGTGGCAACCCGAGAGGCCCTGGAGGCACAGCCAGACAGTACGGAAATCTCCGTCCCCGGACCTCCGAGGAACACGAGGAGGTCATGGAGGACCTGATGCTCCTTGGCACCAACATCTTCGAGGGCCATCCCGACTACATACTATCCTCGTACGGGATGATGACCTATCTCGGCCGCACCGCCAACGAGATGCCGCGCAAGCCTGACGGTAGCCCCGGATTCCCACCTGAGTGGGGTGCAGATGACGGAAGGTCGACAAAGTACATCTGCCCTTCGATCCCGGAGGCCCGCAAGCTCCTCCTCGATTCTTTCGAAGAAATGTTCAGGAAATCAAAGGACTATCACTATGATTTTTACCACACTAACTCAGGTGATGTAGGCGGATGCCGATGCGATAGGTGTATGCCCTGGGGCCTCACATATATCAAACTGTGCAAGGAGATCGCCGATATACTTCACAAATACCATCCCAACTGCAAGGTGATTGCCACAAACCAGGACCTCACCAATGAAGGAAACCAGGCCCTTCTCGACTACCTGAACGAGGAAGGCTCCGAATGGCTCTACGCCCTGCGCTATGGTCCAGGGGCTGACGAGATGCAGACCTATATAAGGGGACCCGTAAACCCGAGATGGTTCGTCTACGAGGGCTTCGGTCCTCTCGGGAACTACCTGAAGGAACTCCACCATCAGCTCCCACGGCCAACCAGGATTGCCCTTTACAGTGACATCACCCACTGGATGCAGTCACAGTTCGGAGTCAGGCATCCCGACCCTGTACTTTCGGCTGTCTTCGGGAGAAGATCATGGCACGCCAGGCCGCGCCATTTCCACAAAGTGGCTCAGGAAATCTTCCATTACGCTATCGGCGATATGCACTATAGCGAGGGTATGCACGACGATTTCAACAAGTTCCTCTGGTATAGACTCCTTTGGAACCCACACCAGACTGCGGAACAGATCACGCACCAGTACTGCCGCTACTGGTGCGGCCCCGAGGCTGCCGAAGAGATGTCCAAGGCCATATTTATTATGGAGGAAAACCTGGAAAAACCGGTGCTCGGGAACGACGGAATCGTCCGCGCTTATGAGATTATGAAATCTGCCGGTGGAAAGATCCCCGAAAATTTCAGGAAAGTTGACTATCGTTGGGCCTGCTTTATGCAGAAGGCAGCTCTCGACCGCTACATCCAGCTCAAGCTCGATCGGGGTGCCGATATGAAGCGGCGGGCGGGTGAATTGCTGGAGAAGGCGGTTTCTTCGAAAGGTTCTAAAGATGTCACCCGTTATGTCAAGGAGGCTCTGGCAATCTTTGAAGAGCCGATCGAGACTCCGGAGATGGAGGCGCTCAAATCCGAAGTAAGGGAGCTTGGAGAGGAGACTAACAGGATCACAGGCTTCCGGGTGGGAGGGTATTTTCGGCTCCACCTTGACATAGCGGAGGTAGGCTGGTGCGCCGATGTGCTCCGCGAAGCCCTTGAGTCCGGGAAATCGAAAAGGATCAGAAATGCCGCGATGGAGATCCTCCACTATGACGATCCGGGTGATGGCGGATTCTACAGCAACCTCGGTTGGCCGTCGGAAGATCCCGAACAGCTCATAAGCGGCAGGACATTGTGGGGATTTTCACCGTCCGAAGGCCCGGCAAGGCTTTCCCATTGGAACTATGCCTACACCTGGGGACCGAAGGAGTCAATCGAGCTTGCCTACGAGGGACTCGATCCCAAGTCCGAGTATGTCGTCCGGGTATCTGTCGGGCTTCTGAGGAGGAGAGGAATACCCGAAGGGGTGGAATTCAAAGAAGGTCTGGAGGCTGACGGTATAACTCTGAGCGAGGGTTTTGTGATACCGATAGGGAGCGTAAAGCTTTACGAGTTCGATATCCCAAAGGAAGCAACGAGGGATGGGAAAGTCAGAATCTCTCTGACGAAGGTAGCCCCGGCCGGAAGGAACATACTATCCGAGATATGGCTTATGAAGAAAAAAGAGATGGTGTGGAAAGTCTTAGATTGAAGAAGGCTGATTTTAGGAGATACCGAAGCAAGTTCGGTATGACAATTTATCAACGTTAGCATTATTCCGGTGTCATCCTGAACTTGTTTCAGGATCTCTTTGATTTCACGAAATATTGGGTGAGATGCTTGTCTGGCAAAATCAGGTCTTTTTTCAGCATGAAGTTGCCAACTTAGAGGAGTTGGATATGAAAGCGGTTTTTAGCAAAGTTGTTTATTTCGTTGTGGCATTTTTCGTATTTGCTTTGTTTTCCTGCTTTTTCCTAATCTCCCATGCTGAAGCAAGCTTCTCAGCCTCACGTATCACCATCGTGCTCGGAGAGAAATCCGGAGATCTCGAAGCCCGCATAGCGGAAGTGCTCAGGAAACACATTGAAAAACGAAGTGATGTTTCCATCGCAATAACCAGGGAAAGGAGCTTCAAAGAAGGTAGCGATGTAGACCTCATAATCTTCCTGGGAAGAGCGAGATACCATGATACGATCTCCAAGCTATGCGAGGCAAACAATATCCCCCTCCCCAACGATAAGGACCCGGGTCCCGAAGGCTTCCTGCTAAAGACGTTTGAGCTTGAGGGAAAGCCTGTGGTTCTGGCAGTTGGAGTGGACAAGAGGGGGATGCTTTATTCTATCGGTGAGATCCTCAGAAGGCTTACTTACAATCTGAACTCTGTGGAAATCGACGAGATGGAAGTGCGCACAGCACCTGCCTATCGCTTCCGGGGTGGCTCTGTTGGCCAGGGCGGTACCATGATGCAGATAACCGGTGTCCGTGGTTGGACCGAGGATGAACTCGAAGACTATACGTTCGACCTGGCACTGGCCGGAGCGAATATCTTCTATGCAAGAGGTGATTACGTCGATTTCCTTAAATCGTTCGATCTCCTGACAGTACATATAGGCATAAGACCCAACTACTACGGTGCTTTCGACCGTCCTCCGGAAGATTATCCTCCTGAGTGGCAGAGCCCAACGCAGAGAGGTAAAGGCTGGCTCTGTCCATCCATCCCTGAGGCACATCAGGCGCTCCGCGAATACTGGGAGGAGGACATCAAAAACCGTCCGGATCACGATGTAGTCAGGATACTGTCTGGCGATCCGGGAGGATGCCGTTGCGAGAAATGTATGCCATGGGGCAAGACGTTCATAGAGCTATCGGAAGAGATTGCCGGGATCTGGCGCAAATATCATTCGAACGATGTAAGCATCCAGATTTCCAACCAGGATCTGACCAATGCCGGTGAGCAGGCGATATTTGACTACCTCAACGAGAAACCCCGAACTTGGCTTTCAGGAATATGTTATGCTCCTGGAAGCAATGCTATGTCACCATATTTCAGAGACGAGATCCGTGAGGATCTCTTCATATATCCCGGGAATGGACCGGTAAACCGCTATCTCCGCGAGATATTGAATCAGATACCGAAATATCAGCAGATCTCCCATCTTTCGGATGTGACCCACTGGATTAGCTCCCAGTATCAGGTCGAAAACCCCGAACCACACTTAGTATCGGTGTACGGAAGGAGGACATTCCACACCAGACCCGATGCATACTACAGGGTCTTCCAGGCAATAATGCCCTTCTCAGAGGGGGACATCCTTTACTCCGAAGGTCACCACGATGAGTTCCACCAGTATATGTGGAACCGCCTGCTCTGGAATCCGAATCAGAGCCTCGAGGATGTGGTCATGGAATACACCAGGTTCCAGTTTGGGCCTGAAGCTGCCGAGAAAATGATGGAAGCCATGCTTCAGCTCGAGAAGAACCTCGAAGCACCTTTAGCCACGAACGAAGGTATAGACCGCTACTATCTGCTTGTCAAGGAGGCCGGATGGAAGATCCCACCCCACCTCATGGAGGACAACTGGCGCTGGAGGCTCCACATGCAGAAGGCGGCCCTCGACAAATATGTCCAGCTCAAACTCATCAGTGAAGACGAGAGATACGGGAAAGCTGTTGCAGTCTTATCCGAAGGATTCAGTTCCGGGAATGTAGATCAGGCCATATCTTCGGCTTCAGTCCTGCTCAAGGATATGGAAACCCCTGATATGAAGTCGCTGAGAGAGGAAGCGGGACGTCTTGGGGAGGAAAGCGAAGAGCTATTCGGCGTCCGAAATGTGGGATACTTCAATCTGGATAAGGATTTCTCGGGGATCGCGTGGCTTTCAAGGGAGCTGGAGCGCGCATCCTCATCGGGCAACCTGGCTGAGAAGAGGGCTATCCTTGATCTGGTTTAAACTATGAGAACCCGGGCGAAGGAAGCTTCTACGACGACGCAGGCAACAGGGACCGACAGCCCCATCTCAAGAAAGGAAGATCCTGGGATGCATCGAGGTATGCACCCGAGAGGATAGATCCCTCCAACAGGCCTTCACATAACACCATAGCCTACAGCTCTGACGATGGCAAGGGTGTTACCTTTGAATATGATGGACTTGACGGCAAAGCTTCTTACAGGGTTCGGCTGGCACTTGTCGCGCCCCGGTGGAGAGGTGCCGAACAGGTTCCGAGGACACAGCATGTCCTTGCTGATGGGCAATATCTGGCGAAGGACATTGAGATTCCCTTCTACACCACAGAGTATTTTGAGTTTGATGTCCCGAAGAAATTGACCAAAGATGGTAAGCTCGAGATATGGTTTGAGAAAGGCCCCGGCGGTAGAGGAACTATGGTTTCAGAGATCTGGCTTATAAAGAAATGAGCAGGGAGTCTGACCTGTAGCCGGAATGTCAGATGGATAATTATGTCTACATGTCCCTTCGGGTGTGATACCAAATTGTATTTAGAAGTGATATATACGAGGATTCGTGAAACGGCAATCACCGTGTAGGGGCGGGACCAATGAACATTAGCAAAATAATCGGGCCACCTTGTAAATTTGAAGAGGTCCTGAAGCAAGTTCAGGATGACGCTAAGAGACTGCGTTTCTGGTACACTGTTGTAGCAGATCTGGCAAACTGTCATGCCGAACTTGTTTCGGCATCTCATAAAACCAATCGTCCGTAAATTGTTGCACGGATGAACTCTTAACCCTCATTGTCCTATCCCTACGTCAGTTGAATGTACTTCATATGAGAGAGATTTTCTATCATTTGGGAAAACCAAAGTGGTAGTACCTGCTCCATTACAGTATTTACAGTTCCATCCCTTTCGGCTCTAAGGAACAATATGTTTGCGGGCCTCTTCGTTATCTGGGTCGATCCGGAGAATTGCTTCGTATTCCGCAAGGGCTTTTGCCGGTTGGCGGCTTTCCTGATATAGCCGTGCAAGATCGAGGCGAGCATCGATATCACCCGGGAATACGTCGACGATCAGGTGCAGGCATTTGATGGCCGAATCCGCATTCCCCCGGTTGATATGGACCGAACACAACCCCCTGATAAGACGCGGATCCCAGGGAAAGCGGTTTCTTCCCTTGTAGAAAATCTCAAATGCCGTTTCGGTGTCCTTTCTCTGGAGAAAAAGCTGGCCAAGGGAAAAAACATGGGATGGATTGCCTGGCGAAATCTCGATTGCCCGGCGCAGGTACCGTTCGGCTTCCTCATATCTGCCCATTGCCATAAAGGTCTCTCCTATCTTTCCCATCAGAATGTCCATCCTGGCACCGAGGGCCAACGATCTCTCCAGGTAGGCTTCCGCTTCGGTATCACCTTTCACGGCTGCGACGATAAAAAGCCCGTTGGATAGCTCCTGGTTCACCCTGTCCGTCTGCAGGGCCTGTCCAAGAAGCCTCTCGGCTTCTTCCAAGTTGCCGTTTCGAAGTGCCTGGTCGGCTCGCTTCAACACGACAAGAAAGCCGTCAGGGCTTTCCTCGGTCATCTTCTCAAGAACCCTTTCAGCGGCGGAAATACTTCCTATGCCGAGCAGCTCGTCATACAGCGCGTATCCGTAAAGCAGGTTCGATGGGTCGTAGTCAAACGACTCCTTCAGTGCCTGGAGCATCTCTCTCCGTCTTCCGTCCATCTGGAAGTTATAGGCCGCACCGTAAGATGATCCGGCGAGAAGTATGCGTATGAAAGGATCGTCCGGATCGAGTTTGAATGCTTCGAGGTACTCGCGTCTTGCTCCCACCGGATCGGAGGTCACCTCCTCAAGGTCCATTCCCAGGAGAACGTGGCGCATAGCCTTACGGAGATCTCCGACCCGGGAACGGAGCTCCGGGGTTGCTGACGCATCAACCTTCAAATAGCCGAAGACATCCTCCTGTGCATCGATAAAAGGACCTACATTCTTTCGGAGATTTATCTCATGCATGTGTCTTGGAACGGAGAATTCCAGGATAGAATTATTGATCGTATTTACGGGAACATCCCTTACCAGCCGGTCAAGCAAGGTATCCGCCATAACAAATGAGGCAAGAAGCCTCGCCGGCGATCCGTAACCGATTGAATCGAGGTCACGCCGGAGCACTTCGTTTTGAAAACTGTCCCTGACAGTCCCGAAATCGATTGCCAGAGGCCCTTCGCTTCCGATCAGAAAGGAATCCTTCCCTATATACCAGAGCGAAGTATACGGAAATACTTCCTGAAAGGTACGGATGATAATTCGATAATCCTGATGCCCAAGCTGATAGATTGGGAGCCATTGGCAAACAAGCCCGCCGGGCTTAAGTCTCTTTCGCACCGCGTAAAAGTGCTCAACCGCATAGAGCGGACCTTTCCCGGCAGTCAGCGGATGTATCGGATCGCTGCTTATGATATCATATTTCCGGTCACTAACTTTAATGTAATTCGACCCATCGGCGAAGATAAGCTTTGTTTTCGGCGAGCTCAATACACCGCCGTTAAGGTCTGAGAATTCGCGCGCTGCCCCCTCAACTCCGCGTGAAAGTTCGACGATAGTGAGCGATTCCACCGAAGTAGGGGTGGCCATTGCCCCTGCTGTCATCCCGGTACCGAGTCCGATGACCAGGATATCCCGTGGGTGGGGGTGTAGGAGGATCGGCAGGTAGCCCAAGAACTTCTGTAGCCTCGTATCCACAGGGTTGGATGATGCGATAACCTTCCCGTTGATAGCAAGCAAACGGCTACCATCTATCCCTTCGCTGATTGTGACTGTGACGCTCTCATCTTCACGGTAGTAGCGGAGAGACACACCATTCAGCACATCTTTCAAGATAATGCTTCCGCCGGGATCGATATATGTCCAGGGTGTCCAATATACCCCAGAGGCGATGGTTTTTCTGTCCCACTGGGGCACGCCCCACCCAATCCATAAACCCAAGGCGAGAAGGACGATTGTAACGACAGGCCGTATCAGGCGGCGTCGGAAATGTACGGAAGCTATGGCAGGAGCTGCAACTGCCAGAAGGCTAATCGTTGCGAGGATACGGACACAGGATTCGAGGCCAAAAAGGGGGATCAGGAAAAACCCTGCCATAAATGACCCGACAACCCCTCCCAAGGTATTCCACGCATAGACATCTCCCGTCCCTGTCCCGATCCTCCCCCCAGTGATAGCCGCACGTATAAGGCAGGGGAAGGCAGCCCCCATAAGGAACGTAGGAGGAAGAAAGATCACAAGTGAGAGGAGGGCTTTTGCGGCTTCAAGCTGCGCCCATGAGTTGCCTGCCCAGAGGTAAAGGCGGAGGAAGATATAGGGAAGCACACCGACAAGGTAAGCCCCAAACACAGCGGAAAGTCCAACACCTGCCTGCGCGAACCCGAACCCCAGAATAGGCCGACGCAAGCGATCCACAAAAAACGCTGACATAGCTGCCCCAAACGCGATCCCAAGCAGGAATGTCGCCAGCATTGTGCTGAACGCATATGTTG
>CAZTBA010000198.1:0-11475 GCA_964611725.1 uncultured bacterium | reverse complement strand
ATGTGGACCCCCTGACGGGTTTGATTGATATTGATGACATTGAGCGTAGAATTACAAAGTATACCAGGGCCATTATTCCGGTTCACCTGTATGGTCAAATGGTGGACATGGACAGGCTATCGAACCTGGCAGGTAAACATGGCCTAAAAATCATAGAAGATTGTGCACATTGTATCGAAGGTGATTTTAAGGGTATTAAACCGGGCAGGTTAAGCGATGCTGCATGTTTTAGTTTTTTTGCCACAAAAAATGTCACTTCAGGCGAAGGCGGAATGATCTCCACCAACTCAGATCTGCTTGACGAAAAGCTCAGGATGATGAGGTCGCATGGCCAAAGTAAATCCGCCGATGAACGGTATAGAAAGGATGTCATTTCATGGGATATGCATGTTTTAGGCCTCAATCACAAGATGACTGACTTCCAGGCCGGAATGTTATTACCCCAACTGGAAAAGATTGATGCATGGTGGGAGAAACGAAAGGAGATCTATCAAATATATCATGACGCATTTGCCGCTGATAGTATACCAATGCCTGTGATCCGGGACGGAGTGAAAAGCGGGCTGCATCTTTTTACGATATGGACGGATAAAGGTAAAAGGACGGAAATACTGAAGCAATTACGGGAGAAAGGAATTAACTGTACGATAAACTATAATCCGGTTCATTTATTGTCCTATTACCGGGAAACACATGGTCACAAATCCGGCGATTTTCCCAACGCTGAACGGATCGGCCTGTCCACGATCAGCTTGCCTTTCTATCCATTGTTGACTTCTGATCAGATCCATTATGTCATAGAAAATGTCCGCAAAACCTTGGGGGAGATATAATGGTTATGAATAGGATTCTTGTAACCGGGGGGGCTGGGTATGTCGGGGCTGTGCTTGTCCCAAAATTGCTGTATTCTGCGTATAAAGTGAGGGTGCTGGATACCTTCTGGTTCGATCCTGATGCCCTTGACTCCGTGAAGGATCATCCAAATCTGGAGGTCATTAAAGGAGATATAAGAGATAGATATATAGTGAGTAAATGTTGTAAAGATATCGATTGCATTATCCATCTGGCGGCCATCTCCAATGATCCGAGCTCTGACCTGAACCCCGATCTTACGGAAGAAATAAATCTCAAAGCCGTTGCTCAATTGGTTAAAATTGCCAAGGAGAATGGCATCCAGAGATTCATTAACGCCTCTTCCAGCAGTGTGTATGGTATTAAAGAAGAAGAGAATGTCACCGAAAACCTCCCGCTGGAACCTATTACCTATTACGCAAAGTATAAGGCAATGACCGAAAGCATCATAGCGGATGAAACGACGAGCGACTTTGTCACAATATCTGTAAGACCTGCTACGATCTGCGGATATTCTCCGAGGATGCGATTGGATCTGTCCGTTAACATCATGACAAACCTGGCGATAAACCAAAAGGTTATGACAGTTTTCGGTGGAGAGCAGAAGCGACCAAACATCCATATTCAGGACATTACCGATCTCTATATGGTGCTCATAAATACCAGAAAAGAGCTGGTGAATGGAGAGGTATTCAATGCCAATTGCAGAAACATGAAGATGATAGAAATTGCTCAGACTGTGAAAAGAGTCATTGGCAATGGTGTCGGAATTGAGATAACCCCTTCAGATGATATTAGATCGTATTTTACATCATCAGAAAAACTGGTGAAAAGACTGAACTGGAATTATAGGTACTCAATAGAAAATGCAATAATGGGTATGAAACGGGCATTTGAGAATGGATTGATTCCGGATCCGATGGATGATGTCAAGTACTATAATGTTAAATGTATGCTGGCATACGGATTTAAGTGATGAAATCCGACCTTCTGAACATCTGGCTGGGACAAAGTGATGAAAGGTTCAAACGGAAAAGTCAAGACATTGGATGATCTGGAACGGACTGTATATGACATGAAGGTCAGAGGGCGAAAGATCGTCCATTGTCACGGTGTGTTCGATCTCCTTCACCCCGGTCACTTACGCCACTTGCATACTGCAAAAGAGTTTGGCGATGTTTTGATCGTAACAATTACTCCGGACGAATATGTGAACAAAGGACCGGGGCGCCCTGTTTTCAACCAGCGGTTGCGGGCGGAGTCGTTGGCTGCCCTGGAATCGGTAGATTACGTGTCAGTGAATCAGTGGCCGACTGCGGTGGAGACGATTGAGAAAATCAAGCCTGATGTGTACGTCAAAGGTAATGATTATGCGAACCGTGAGAATGATGTCACGGGGAAGATCTACGATGAGGAGCAGGCAGTCCTTTCAGTGGGCGGGCGCATCGAGTTCACGGATGATATCACTTTCAGTTCCACTCATCTGCTCAATAGCTATTTTTCAGTGTTCTCCGAGGAGGCCGAGGTCTTCCTGAAAAATTTTCAGAGCCGCTATGCCGCCGAGCGTGTAACAGATCTACTGAATAGTTTCGCAGATATGAAGGTCTTGATAGTTGGTGACGCGATCATTGACGAATATCACTACGCAGAGGCCATGGGCAAACCCTCCAAGTCAGCGTGCATAAGCGCTAAATTCCTGAGTGCTGAAAGGTACACAGGCGGTGCTCTGGCCGTGGCAAATCACATCGCCGGATTTTGCCGTGATGTCCATCTGGTTACATGCCTCGGACAGCAGGAAAGCCAGGAGGATTTCATCAGGGCAAATCTGAAGGCGAATGTGGCAGCTAAATTCTTCTATCGTTCCGACGCTCCGACCGTGGTGAAGCGGCGTTTTGTGCATCCCTTCCAGCTCGCCAAGATGTTCGAGATCTGTTTCATGAACGATGAACTCCTGCCCCAGGAGATAGCTCAACAGATCTGTGCCCACCTGGAGGCTGTCATACGCGATTATGATCTGGTTGTGGTAAGTGATTTTGGACACGGGTTCATGGAGCCGCACATAATAGACACTTTGTGCGATCAGGCCCATTTCCTTGCGGTCAACACGCAAGCCAACAGTGCCAATCTGGGGTTCAATGTAGTCACCAAATATCCCAGGGCGGATTACCTTTGCATTGATGAACGCGAGATACGGCTGGCACAGCACAGCAAGCAAGGCCCTCTCGAGGAGTTGACCCGAGATATCGCGAGCCGGTTGAAGTGCCAAATGGTTAGCGTTACCCTGGGCGGTGAGGGTTCCCTTGTACACGAAGCAGGTAATGGCTTCTGCAGGGTACCTGTTTTTTCGGATGGTGTGGTGGATACGGTTGGGGCCGGGGATGCATATCTGTCCATAACTGCCCTCTGTGCGGCGTCTGGTCAATCCAATGAGATGATAGGATTTATTGGCAATACCGTTGGAGCTATGGCAGTACGCATAGTCGGCAACAAAGAGTTCATCGAACCGGTACCCCTGTTCAAGTTTGTCAACACGTTGTTGAAATGAGAGAGAAGATTGGGAGTTTCCAAGAGAATAGGTGAGTCAATCAGAGAGATCGAAAGACTTTGAACAGGCCCCATGGAGGGATGAAGGGAATGAACAAAGGTATGCCAGATTCAGACCTGTCAGAGGGTGTGCGCAAATATGAAGCGGTTAGATCGGAGAATGATTGGAGAAATATTCAAATAGAATTATTTCAAGCAAAATTACAGGAGTCTACAGCAGAAAAATTAAGACGCCCCTTCAATGCCGCAAAACTTCAAATCTTTGAACAATTCGTTCCCAGGGACAGGTCATGTAAGATCCTGGAAGCGGGGTGTTTCACGGCTGCGTGGGGCGAGTACTTTGCGAACCTGGGGCACGATGTCCTTTGTGTTGACCTACCAGAGGTCCTTGAAGTAACCCGCAGAGACATTGATGTGACTTATATGCCATGCGACCTCAATGAAGATTTTCCGGAGGGGGAGTTTGACATTATCATATGTACCCAGGTTATCGAGCATATTCCCAGAGATTTTGAGCTTCTCAAGGGTATTTATAGCCACCTGAGCGAAGGCGGTCTTGCCTTCGTTGATTCCGTTACGGCCATGCCACCAACATCGGATATAAACTGCAACCATGGCCACATGAGGGCATATCCCGGATACAGTCTTGAGGCCTTGATGCGAACAGCAGGTTTTGAAATTGTTTTTTCCGCACATTTGGTGCTAAAAGCTACGAAAGACGAGAATGTCTTTGTTGTTGGTAAAAGGACAGCCTGTGATGAAACGTGCTCCTAAGGCCGGACACCTGTTCCTCATGATGTTCTTAGGTGTACAGTCCATCCTGTAATTGTATGAATCGGAACGTATACCAAAGCCCCGGTTGAAAGTCAATGGAAGAAGCTATTTAAGGAAGCAAGTCAATGGAAAGGTAAAGCCAGCGATGTCACGGACGGCGGACAGTTGGGAAGGGAGAGAAACGGATAGCCCCACCCTCTCCCTTTGCATGATCGTCAAAAACGAGGAGAAATTTCTCCCCCAGTGCCTGGAGAGTGTGAAGGACGTGGTGGACGAGATGGTGATAGTGGATACGGGCTCCACGGATCGGACGGTGGAGATAGCCAAAGGCTTCGGAGCGAAGGTATATCACCATCCCTGGCAGAACAGTTTCAGCGAGGCCCGGAACTACGGACTGCAATTTGCCACGGGAGATTGGATATTGCATTTGGATGCTGACGAGCGGTTTGAGCATGAGGATGTACCGCTTTTGCGGCGGCTTATCAGATCCGATCAATACAACGGTATTGTCGTTGCCATCTACAGCCTCCTCGACGGGGAGGTCTCCAAATTCTACTACGAAAGGATCTTCCGTCGGGGTAAGGCGCACTACGAAGGCATCGTCCACAATCAACTGATCTTGGAGGGTAAACGCGTGCCCTCGGAGATCAGGCTTTATCACTATGGTTATAATCTGAGCAGGGAAGAGATGCAGGCCAAGTGGGATCGAACCACCGAACTGCTCAAGATACAGGTGGCTCGGAATCCTGACGATAAGTTTGCTCGTTTCAATCTGGTGAGGAATTATAGAACTCAGGGGCTGTTTGATCTGGGCATAGCGGAAGGGGAAAAGGCATTTGAGCAATTGTACGGAAAGGAAGGGGACCCCGGAACTTCCCCGAATCCGGGAATCTACCTGATGATAGTCTATGAAGTAGCAAACTGTTTACTGAGAAAAGAGGAATATGAAAAAGCGGAGAAACTCTGCCTGTCGGCTTTGGGCGGGGATGACGGACACCCTGACCTCCTGTTTACCCTGGGGAGCGTCTATTTGAAGGACGGAAGATACCGGGAAGCAATCCGGATGTTCCATAGATTTCTCGATGCAAGGGCGGAATACATGGGAAATCTTCAAGAGGGTTCACTGTTAGTGGATACCCTGGGATACGACTATGCCGCATATAACGGCCTGGGGTTCTGCTATCAGAAGATCGGCGACTGGAAAAGGGCTGTCGAGAATTTCCGGCGTTCAATAGAGGCTAATCCCCGGTATGTCACTGCGCGCAGGAACCTGGCTATCTGCTGGAAAGAACAGGGGAAGTTCGACAGGTCAGGGGATGTCTACTATGTTCTGGGAGATTATCAGAAGGCTATTGAGTATTACGAGAGGTATTTGATTTCTGAACCCGATGCCCCCCATGTCCTGATCATGATCGCCGATAGCTATGCCAAACAGAACAACTGGGAGTCAGCTCTGCTGGGCTTCCGGGCAGCATTAGAGGTCGATCCCCGTTCTATAGTGGCAAAGAAGGGGGTTGAAGTGATGCAAAGCATATTGAGCAGAAAGTAGGGATGATGGACTAATCGAGGGAGGTGTGGGCACGGACACTTAGCCTCATGTTTGTCCGGGAGCCCTTTAGATGGGAGAATAACATGTCCGAAGATAAAGAGGATAATAGCCCATTAAAGATTGAGGTTTCGCAGAACAGGGCAGGGCCACAACCCACCCTTTCCACCTGCATGATCGTGAAAGACGAGGAGAAATTCCTCCATAAATGCCTGGAGAGCGTCCGAAATGCCGTCGACGAGATCGTCATCGTGGATACCGGATCGACAGACCGGACAGTGGAAATCGCCGAAGGCTTCGGTGCAAGAGTCTATCATCACCCCTGGCGCAATAGCTTCAGCGAAGCCAGGAATCACTCTCTGAAATATGCCAGCGGAGATTGGATCTTGCAGATTGATGCCGATGAGACTTTGGATCAGGATGACATACCTCTGATGCGTCAGGCCATAAGTGGTGCTCCTCAGGATTGCGATGCTCTATTTGTTGCCCTGTACAACGATCTCCCGGAAGGGCGTTCGAAACACTATTTCCAGAGAATCTACCGGAGGGGCAGGGCACACTATGAGGGGATTGTGCACAACCAACTGGTCTACTCAGGCAGAGCCATGAACACCGAAATCCGCCTATACCATGCGGGCTACAATCTGAGCAAAGAAGAGATGAAGAGGAAATACGAGCGGACAGGAGCCCTCTTGAGACGTCAGATCGAGCAAGACCCGGAGAATACCTTCGCACATTCTAATTTGGTCCGAGTTTACCGAAATCAAGAGCTGTTTGACCAGGCGATTGAGGAGGGGGAGAGAGCCTTAGAGTTGAAATTCTCCAGAGCGACCTTAGCACACCGCCAGATGATAGCCTCAGATATGGCTTACTGCCTGATTCAGAAAGGCAAGTTTGACCGGGCTGAGAAAGTGTGTCTGACGGTTCTGGAAGAAAACCCGGACAACCTGGACATCCTGTTTATCTTAGGGGGAATCTACTTCAAGAACGGGGAATACGAAAAGGCCCTTGGATTGTTTAAACGGTTTCTAAGAGTCAAAAAAGAGGAGCAAATCCGTCCTAAATTTAATCCCCTGATTGTGGACACATATTCTTTCGAGGATAAGGTGTGGAACAGCATTGGAGACTGTTATAAGGGTATGGGATATTTGGACCAAGCCCTGGATGCCTATGGAAAAGCTATAGATATTAACCCGAGAAATCCGTTGTTCTATGGAAGTTTAGCATTGGCTTACCTTGGGCAGGATAGATCTGACAAAGCAGAGGAGGCATACCTGAAGGCGGTAGAACAGGGTATCGTCGACGAGGTCCTCTACTTCAGATTGGGTGAGCACTACAGGCAGCAGGGAAAGACCGAGAAAGCGATCGCTGCATACAGAAAATCCTTAGAGATTAACGAATCCTACGTTGATGCGCACAACAACCTGGGACATCTTCTCTTCATTCAAGGGAAAGTTCAGGAAGCGGAAGGGGCTTTTAAAAAGACCCTTGATCTGAAACCCGATCATATCGGAGCATTGTGCGGCCTGGCGAAGCTGAAAAGCCAGATGGGCCAGCCGGAAGCCATGATATATGTCGATGAAGTACTGAAGGAGGACTTCAGAGATCCGGAGATCTACCTGGAGCTGGGTAATATCTGTGCTGACCTCGGGCGATACGATCAGGCGATCGAGTTATTCGGGAAATATCTCCAGGGCCACCCGGAAGATGCCCGTGTGCTGACAAACATCGCCACCTGCTATGCAAAACAGGGCAACACCGTATCTGCGCAAATCGGTTATCAGGCTGCCCTGCAAATCAATCCGAACTATAGCCCGGCTGTAAGAAATCTGCAGATTCTGGAAAGATTGGCCAGCAACCCCAGCTAAACTTTCCGAAGCTCCCCAAGAACTCATGTCAAGCCCACCTGCAAAAAAAAAATCAAAAAGAGCTAAAGTTTCAGAAAAATCTTCCGATAATATAAGATAGAAACAGTGGGTAGCTTAAAACCTTAAAGCCTGGGGAGGGGTGATGAAACATGAGGAGGCGGAAAGCGTTCGGCAGTTCGGCTTCCGTTCTCCAGAAAGGTTTTTCTGAGCTGTCAGAGGTTAAGTCAGAGGCAAGGAAGCCTATAATCGTCTATTGCTCTGCAATAGCTCAAACAGGGAGGTTTAAAAGATGTCTAACCTTTCCCAAATCAACACTAACATCTCTGCCTTGAACGCCTTAAACGCGCTCTACAGCATCAACCAGAGGTTGAGCGTGCGTCAATTGAGACTGGCGACGGGCAAGCGCGTCAACTCGGCTGCCGATGATGCGGCGGGTTACACCATCGCCAAGAAGTTCAAGGTGCGAGTCGAAGGGTTGGGTGTCGCCATTGGCAATATCAGCGATGCCAAAAACCTGATTGCGGTTGGTGAAGGTCATCTGATCAACATCAACGACATCCTCCAGCAGATGAAAGCCAAGGTTACACAGGCCGCCAGCGACTCGTTGGGTACTGCCGAGAGGGATTCCATCCAGGCCGAGCTTATCGAGCTCAACAGCCAGATTGACGTGGAGGTGGCGCAGGCCCAGTGGAACGGGCAGACCCTCTTCAACAGCAGCGCCGATAGCTTCACCTTCCAGATCGGCGCAGGCACGGTGTCCGGTACAGACGATTTGACTTTCGATCTGTTCAACTCCAACAATGTGAGCTTCGGCGCCGGAGTGACGGGCTATAATTCCTCCGGATTGAACGTATCGGCTGGAAATGCTACCAGGGTTGTTTCCAACACGGTTCTGTCCGGCGCAGACTATAACACCAACACCGTAGGAACGACTGCATCTGTTGGGAACGCCACGATAGGGGAGCTGAACACCGGACACTACACCGTTGAGGTAAGCACTACCGGTGCGGGCAGCGCGACAGGTGCTGCTATCACTGTTAGGGTCAGAGACAGCGAGGGCAATCTGGTTACCCTCGATGCGGATGGTGCAGCCGGTGGAGACAGCGCTACAGCCCTCCAGACTACCTTAGCCGCGGGTGCTACCTCAGTGGCCAATCTCAATCTGGGGAATGGACTTGATCTGACCATCGGGGGCATCGCAACGGCCAATGCTAGCACAGAAGGGTCTTTGTATAGCGTCAATTACACCGCTCAGGGCAGCCCGGTAAATTCGACGGGCAACGCTCATGCGTTTATGCAGAAGATCGATGACGCTATTGATAACGTGTCAAAGGCGATGAGCTACATCGGCGCTACCGTGATCAGACTGTCGTTCCAGCAAGAAAGCCTGACGGTTGCTAAGACCAACAGCGATGCTGCAAGGAGCCGGATCGAGGATGCGGATATGGCCTATGAGCAGTTAGAGGCCACGAAGCTCCAGATCCTGCAGCAGACTGCAACAGCGATGCTGGCCCAGGCAAACGTCGCACCCCAGTCTATCCTAGCACTGTTTAGGTAAGCTACCTTCCCCATAGGGCGGAGGTCACATGGTACAGCCTCCGCCCTATTTTTCAGTTTATTGAGTTTTTAAACCGTATATCGCCTACAAATAAATTTCTCGGGAGAACTATGACTCAATTAGCCAACGGATACAACCAGAACGTGCATGGTGTTTATAAGGCCCAGGAGATAGCCGCCGCTGGTTCGGAGAAACTCATCCTCTATCTCTACGACTATGCGATCAAGGCGTGTCATCGGAAGAACCAAGATCAGGCCTCCCATGCCTTGGAACAATTGATCGACTCTCTGGATTTTGAATACCATGAGGTTTCTACTGGACTGTTCAAGTTGTACGTATATATGATAGAAACGATAAAGAAAGGGCAATTCGAAGTAGCTCTTAATATATTAAAGGATCTTAGGAAGACTTGGAACATCGCCATAGAGAATCTGATGCAAGAACAGCAAGCAAATTAGGGGAAGACGTGGACACGATCTGCCATAGTTTGTCATCGGACTCAAGGCTGCTGTTTTCCCCGTTTAAGGTTCTCTGGATGGGAGATACTTGACTATGAGCACTACTACTTCAATCTCCTCGCTCGGGAGTCAATCAAGCGCGATCGATAGCCTCGTCGCCCAGTATATGGCGCTTGAAAGCCGCCCTATCACCGCGCTCCAGGCGAAAAAGTCCAACCTGAACGCCTTATCCGGCTTATATACGGAACTGTCCGGGAAGCTATTGGGCCTGGAGAATTTAGCTGAGGAACTGACTGAGACGGAAAGTTCTGTTTTCGAGCAGAGCACTGTGACCTCGGGCGATGGGACGGTGATCGACGCCTCGGTGGGATCGGACGCAGCCGCAGGAAATTACCTCTTTCGGATCAAGCAACTGGCGACAGCCACAACCATGAAAAGCACAGCGAAGTTGAATACAGCCTATTCTACAGTCAGTTCAGCGCAGGCAGTCGCCGGCTCCGGGACTATAGATACCTCTGAGAGTTTCGCTGACGCGGGCTTCGATACTACCCCCGACGGGAGTGTGACTATCAACGGCCAGACATTCAATCTCTCCGACTACAGCACTGTCGACGCTTTTATGACAGCGATCAACGGGGATGCAACCGCTATGGCCAACATCTACTATGACGACATAAGGGACAAGTTTTTCATCGAGAGTGATACCCCGGGTGGTAGTCTCGTCTTATCGGAGAGCGGGACGAACCCTTTCTTTAGCGAGGTCAACATCGCCACAGGGACGTTTACAACCAATAACAGTGGTGTGCAGTCGGATGTCCTTCTGTACCGAGCCAATTTTGATAACGAACTGGGTCAAACCGACTCAGGGAGCTTTAAGATCAACGGGGTCACCATCGACTGGGACGCCGATGAAGATACGCTGAACGAGATCCTATCAAGGATAAATTCCTCAGCAACCGGAGTCACTGCGTTCTATGATGACACTATGGACAAGGTGATTATCTCATCGAGTACGACTGGGAGCGAAAATATCGCTTTTGAAGATGTCACGGGGACTCTTCTGAACAACACCCTGAAGTTTTCTGGAGTTACTCAGAACACGGGTTCCGATGCCAAGTTTACGATAAACAGCACAAGCGATGAAGATGAGATCACCAAGTCCGCCAACACATTTGAGATCAACGGTGTTACTTACACCCTCAAGAGCACCAACGTATCTCTTTACACCGATAGTACCTATACCAAGGTGACTGTGGTACGGGATAACAGTGCCATCACTACCAAGATAACAAATTTCCTCTCCCGGTTTAATAGCATTGTGGATTATATTAGAAGCAGGACCTCGGTGAATATTACCACGTATACCCGTGGTGCCCTGGCCGGAGAGTCTTCCATCAGGAGCTTGAGGGGCAATCTCATCAGTGCAATGATGGAAGAAATTTCAAGTGTTCAGTCGGGTAATCCAGGCACCTTAAGGGAGATCGGGATCACGTTCAACGACGATATGGACATCGTTATCTCCGACCTGGAGACATTCGACGAAGTGCTTACCAATAATCCGCAGGCGGTCGAAGATCTGTTTAATTCCAGTTCAGGGATCGCCGTCAGAATAAAGGATCTGCTGGAGCCTTTCACCGAAGACTCAGGGATCATCGAGGACAAACAGGACATCATCACGGAACATATTGAAGACATTGACGAGCGCATAGAGAGATTTGAAGAAAGGATGACGAGGAGGGAAAGCCAACTCCGGTCTCAGTTCGCTTCAATGCAGCAGGCGCTCTACTTAGTTGTGGAACAGCAATCTCTCATGCAGGCTGTTCTCGCGAGTATCGGGGGGGTAACCGGCCTATCATAATTGGATTGTCTTTAGGG
>CAZTBA010000197.1:0-11547 GCA_964611725.1 uncultured bacterium | reverse complement strand
CCCTATTAGTGTCCTTTTAGCTGTCAGATTTCGGACCGGCGGCTGCACCTGATGCTTTCCAGCACCGGTGAGCCGCAGATCGTTCGATCGAGGTGAGCAATGAGAACATTCCTATCACTATTGCTTCTTCTGCTGCTTGTTGCGATCTCCCAAGGTGCTGAAGATAACAGAAATGCTGAACCCCTTGAAGCAGTTATCGCAAAAGCGAATCAGGTTCTTCAGAAATCGATCGAAGACAATGTTTCCGTAGTAAGTGAAGTGGATGCTGTTTTTAGAGCTGCTTCACGTCTCTTCAAAGAGGGTCAGTTCAGAGCTTCTCAGCATTATTTTATCGCGGGACTTCAAATATCGCCCTGGGATATGGACCGCCAACTTGAATACGCAAAGGTACTGTTAGCTCTGGAAAATCAAGAAAAGGCTCAATCGGTTGCCCGCTTAGTCTTACAAACATCCGAGAGGCAGAAACTCTTAGAGGAGAGTGCAGAGCTAATCGGTGAATCATTACCACAGCATATTACTGGCGTTCCCCGAACACCTATCAAAGAAACGGTAATATGCTTTGTTAGAATTGGACCGATTGAGGATTGGATCATTCAAAAATCCGGAAGGCAGCTATCCGAGAAGCTGGGAGTTCCGGTTTATGTTCATACGGAGCAGCTTCCTTTGCCTTTGCCACACAGGAGTTATTATGAACGATGGTCTCAGGCCATAAAGAGAAACATTGTCTGGGATCATCCATATGTGAAAGAGCAAATGAAAGATATCGGTATTGAGAGCAAAGAGAAGGCTACGACAGATCAGACGCTGGAACTCATGGCACGTCTATGCATTGCACAAGGTGAAGATGATCCGAGAGACAAGTTCATGGAGTATAAACGCCGAACAAAGGAAAGAGATAAGCAATGGGACGCCGATCGGCTTCTCGATGATCTCATACTTAGAATACCAAGAAATGAGAAAATTGTCTATGTAGGTGTCACAGCGGAAGACATATACGCAAATAATGACAACTACATTTTCGGTACGGCCCTCATCGGAAAACGCTATTGTCTGTATTCCTACCGTCGCTATACCGCATGGTTTAATGCTGAGAGGGAAAACCAGAAAAGGCTTCTTGAAAGAATCCACAAGCAGCTACTCTCTTCCGTGGGCTTTGCTCTAGGTATCGAACGGCCAACTGACCCAAGATCGGCAAGGTCTTATCCACACAACTTAGAGGACCATGATTTAAAAGGCACCTGGTTATCACTTGAATGCATAGAAGGTTTCGAGAAAGCCTTGGGCCATCCCTTGCCGGAAAAAACAAAAGAAGAATCGAAGAAAGCACTACAGCAGACTCGCTGACGTTCGCTGTCGAGTTCGGCGTCAGCCATGAAGATATACCACAAATGGATGAACAAACACTCATAGCATGGGATGAAGATCGCGTTCCCCAAAAGCACAGCAGGCAGTGGGGCGCGGGGTGGCTCTTTCTAATATCCACTGCCTGTGCCGTTCTCCTTTTTCTCTACCATGAATCCCTGCCGCTTCCATATCCACTTGCACCGATCTCTTTTCTGTGCGTTGCCATAATTTTCTATGTACTGGGTGTCATAAGGTATAAGCGTAGCGAGCGCCGTCTGAGTGATAAGGTGAAGATTTGCCATCATTGTGGGAAGATGATGGAGGAATATGTTGTTGATATGCGCAGGGGCCAACTCGAAAAAGCCGACCTTTCAAGGTGTGGGCTCCTCCACAGGTTCATCGTAAAGGAGAGGCTATTTGAAGGACGCGATGGGCGTGTTTATATGACAGGACAGAAAAGTTACGCGCCGGGGATGGGATATGCTGGTTGGAAGCGAACGGCGTTTTTGCTCAAGGCTAAATGGCTTGCCTGTAGTAACTGCCAATGCTCATTTATTCAGGATACGGTCTTTGAGGTAGTCGCTAAGACGGATCAAGAGATAGAGGCTTTGCTGAAGGACAAAGAAGAGATCAGCTAACAAATCACCGAACCTGAGTGAAATTGCCGGCCGATTCTGCAAATATAATTAATCGTGTTATAAGTTATATTAGCTGCGGATTACTGTTTCTTATTCGCGATTCCAACAGGTGAGCTTGTCGATAAGCGGACCGCTCGCTGATACCTGCTTTCGCTTCGCTCGCGCTCCACCTATCAAGGGCCTTCGAGGTAGCTAATAATATGGCATTCACTCTTGAAAACGTCATTCCATGGGGCAGATCCATGGATGAATATGTGGCAATGTTTGAACTCACGGCAAGTGACCTGAATTCCAGAATCATTGGCTGTGCTGATGGGCCAGCCAGTTTCAATGCTGAAATGCATTTACAGGGTCGAACGGTGGTATCAATCGATCCGATTTATAAATTCTCAGTGGAAGCTATTCAAAATCGAATCGATATCGCATTCCCAACCGTAATGGAACAACTTAGACAGAACCTCGATGATTATGTTTGGACAAATATTTCCTCTCCAGAAGAGTTGGGAGAAATACGTTTGAAAGCCATGGACAGATTTCTAAAGGATCTCGATACAGGGAAAAAGGAAGGCAGATATTTGGCCCATAGTCTACCGGATTTACCATTCAAGGATCAAACATTCGACTTAGCATTGTGTTCTCATTTTCTCTTTCTATACTCAAAGCAATTTGCAACAGAATTTCATCGCGACTCGATTTATGAAATGCTCAGGGTGGCCAAAGAAGTACGGATCTTCCCCTTACTTACATTAGAAGGTTCTCCCTCTCATCATTTGAAAGCCATTTGCGAAGATCTCAGCAAGTCTGGTATCAGCTACGAAATAAAGAAGGTGAACTATGAGTTTCAGCGCGGAGGAAACCAAATGTTGAAGATTCGGCATAATTGAGAACATCGAACAATTGCATTCAGCAGATGGTGGGAAACGGAGCGGCCTTTGGGCAAGTTGTTGGGCGCTGCCGATAAAAAGAGGAGCGCAAGGGCATCGCCGTGAGGTGGGGTCCGGAGGAAGCCCGTGAGGGTCTGCCTAACGTCGATCATGCAATTTTGGCTTTCTATAAACGTAAACCATCAAAAAGGGGTGTACTGTGAAGAATCCAGTCTTGATATACTGGATCAGGACAAAGCAAATCATTGTATTGCTGATTTTATTCTCGTGCTTTTCATTTTCAACTTCAAGCGCCCAAGAGAGAAAAGTCATCAGGATGCAGAGGTCCCCTGGGAATTATGAGATCCTGACGGGCAAAGGGGAGACAGAATTTCCTTTTGAGTTGATCAGGAATCAGATTGTTGTCCCGGTAGAAATGAACGGAAGCACCCTCAAACTTATCCTCGACAGCGGGATGCCCGCAGACGGGGTGCTGCTATTCGGGAGCCAACGTACCGATGACTTGAAACTCAAATATGTTGGAAAGGCACCGGTTATGGGAGTGGGCGGCAAAGCTATAGATGCCGATCTGGCCATGGGCGAAACGGTGATTCTTCCGGGCATGGAACTGAAGAATCAGATGGTCATTGTGATGCCGCATGATTCAATCCGCAGCCTCTCCTTTGAAGGAAAAGACGGCATTATTGGGTTCTCGTTGTTAAGCCGTCTCGTATTGAAAATTGACTATGACAGTATGAGAGTTGCCCTGATTGAACCGGAAAAGTTCCAATATTCGGGATCGGGACAGGCGTACAAAATTGCCGTAATGAATAACCGGATTTTTCTCCGGGTAAGTTTAAAAACCAATCAAGAAGCTTACATTTCAGCGGATCTGGTGGTAGATACCGGGAATAGTGCCGCATTGACCCTGAACGAGGGTTCGAGCAAGGACATTGTTGTTCCTGAGAAATCCATCGCGTATACTACGAGAAGCGTCAACGAGGAGATTCTCAGATATGCCGGCCGCATATCAGGTGTCCGATTGGGAAACATCACACTCGATAATGTTTTGTGCAGCTTCAGAACAGAGGAAAGTGAACCGCCTCCTCCCTGGGAAAAAGAAGGTAATCTGGGTCATGAGTTGCTGCGTCGGTTCAATCTGATTTTTGATGTACCGAATAGACAGATTATACTGGAACCCAATCATCACCTTGATGAACCGTTTGAGTTCAACATGGCAGGATTCCAATTCATACGTACCAAACATGGTCATTTCAGGATCACCCATGTTATATCCAATTCACCCGCCAGTCAATCGGAGTTGGAGGAAGGTGATCAAATAGTAAATATAAATGGGAAGCCGTCCAATCAATATACATATGACGATTTGGATCATATTTTGAGTTTGGAAGGAAAACGTGTGAAATTGGTGATATTTCGGGGTGGAAAAGAAAAGGAAGTGCACATTGAGCTTCGTCAGTTGATATGATAAGATGTCAAAAGGGTCATAAACGCAAATAAGTGCGACAAGGTAATTTAATCCCGCTGTAAGAATCATCAATATTATTCGAAAGGATAGAACAGCCGATCATAAAAAACTGCTTGATGAGAGGTATTGAAATCTTTATTATTTGAATAGAACTCAACATCTCCATCTCTTCCCCGGGCAACGGTTAAAGCTCCTTTCCCCGCTTGCGGAGAGGAAACGGGGATGAATGATCTGGGATTTTCCCTTTCAGTACATGTGAGAAACTCATAGAGGAGGAGGGATAATCATGCTGCTATACAGCGTTGCCAAGCTTGATGAGAAGGAGCTCGAGGCTATCCGATCTCTGGAAAAGAAGCTGGGAAAGAAAATCCTGGCCTTCAAGGGCCATGATGCCCAACTCGCTGATTTGAGCCGGGAAGATCTGGATCTTCTGGAAGAAATGGAGAGCAAACTTGGTCTCTCCTTAGTTGTCGTCAAATAGATTTCAGAAAGGCAGGAAGCATAGCCAACAGAAAAACGACATACACTCAAATACCAATCTACCAAGCTCGATTAAGCTCTTTTCGGCACAGGGGTATGGAATCCACTGCTTATAAGGCAATGAGCCTTTTAAGTAAGATGATCCCTATTGTGAGAAATGCATTGCTTGCCGCTGTGATCTTCATATGCGCAACCAACTCCTATGCCACAGAGAACCTCATCCGAAATGGTGGATTTGAGGAGCTTGCAGATGGATTTCCCACTGGATGGGTCCCGTTTCAGGCAGGACAGGAAAGGGCTTCCTTTGAAGTCACCTCCGACCAATCCATTTTCTGCAAAGGTAATATCTCCATACGTCTGACAAACCTCCAGGAAGGGTCCCTGGTCGGGATCAGTCAGGAACTGAGACTTTCCCCTGGCTCCTACGTGCTCTCGTGTTATGTGCGAACCGAAGAGGACAAAGTTACATACTTTTCGTTGGGAGCCGGCAGTGCTATTTCAGGCCCCAAAGTTGTGGTAAGGGATGTCTGGCTGTATCATGCGTTTGAATTTGAAGTGGAGGAATCTGACAGCTTATCGATAATCATGCAGAGCCATGCAGAGGTGGGACTTCCGGTATGGATCGATGATGTAAAGGTCAGGATGCAGCATTTCGGGGAGCGGGTTGATTTGGGTTCAATCGAAAGTAAATCCATTGTTGAGGCATCAGGTATTGCTGCGAGCAGGAAGAACGCGAATGTCCTGTGGACACATAATGATTCGGGAGATCGGAGTTATATATATTCGCTCAATTCAGTTGGTCGTCACCTCGGCCGTTATTACGTTTCCGGTGCTTCATCGAGTGATTGGGAGGATATGGCCATAGGCCCGGGTCCTGTGGATGGCGAACATTATATTTACATCGGTGATATTGGGGACAACAGTGCAAGCCGGGAGCTCAAGCGTATCTATCGTGTCCTTGAGCCGAACGTAGATTTCAACCAATCCCCTTTAGATACAACAATCTCCGGCGCAGAGACGATTACTTTCCGGTATCCCGATGGAAAACGGGACGCAGAGACACTTATGGTTGATCCGCTTACAAAGGATATATATGTGGTATCGAAGAGGGAAACAAGAGTGGGGGTCTACCGCACTCCTTATCCTCAATCCACCACTGAAACCATAACACTCGAGCATGTAGCTACGCTTGATTTAAGTGGCACGGTTGGCGGGGATATCTCTCCTTCGGGGCTCGAGATACTCATTAAGACTAATAGCACTATCTATTACTGGCGCCGTTC
This sequence comes from uncultured bacterium, assembly GCA_964611725.1. Taxonomy (GTDB): domain Bacteria; phylum Latescibacterota; class CAZTBA01; order CAZTBA01; family CAZTBA01; genus CAZTBA01. The sequence continues at coordinate 5,450 of CAZTBA010000197.1, read as the reverse complement.
GCCGGAACAGAAGCTGTGGCAGGCATTCGATGATGATCCTTTCAAGGTGCCATATATTCCGGAACCGCAAGGTGAGGCTGTTTGTTGGGACCCTGAGGGACTTGGGTACTACACGATCAGCGAAGGCAGTCCAACACACCTTTATTTCTACCCTCGCCTTGACATTACATCAGTTGTCGATAACGAAGAGATGCCTGCATGTTTCCTGCTGGAACAAAATTACCCAAACCCCTTCAATTCTACCACACAGATCACCTTCAGCGTCCTCAAGGCGTCTCATGTGAAGATTGCCATCTACAATGTCCTCGGTCAGCTCGCGTGCAAGTTGGCCGATGGGGAATACAATCCGGGCATCTATCATGTAAAATGGGATGGGATGGATAGCTCAGGGGCTCCGGTATCGAGCGGCGTCTATCTCTATCGGATGACAATTGACAGCGGTGAAAGACCAATCATTAAAGAAATGATCTTATTGAAGTAATTGCGCTTTTTTTGAGGAAACGTCGATCCGGGATCAAATTTGGTCCATTTTATCCGTAAACTATTAAGGATTTCAGGAGGCATATCATGATACTGGCACACCAGGGACAGGGACAGGCTGTGATCTTCGTCGGACCGAAATCCACCTGGCTGGAACGACACGCCGCTGATGAGTTGAAACACTATCTGCAGGCCATCTCGGGTGCAGAGCTACCTGTTACCGATCGGTGGTCCGACGCATCGGCAGTGGTGGCCATAGGTCGTCCGGAGACCAACCCATTAATTGCGGATGCCTGCCGGAGGGGGCTGGTCAGGCTATCAGAGGACTTCCCCGGACTGGATGGTTTCCTGATAGAGACGCTGAAATTAGACAACCGTGATGTGCTGATCCTTGGTGGCAGTCAGGATCGCAGCGCCCTTTACGCAGTCTATTCCCTGCTGGAAGGCGTGCTTGGAGTTGGCTTCTTCCGCGATGGAGAGCAGATTCCCGATATGCCAACTATCGAACTACCGGACATCAAAATTGCGGAGCGACCCCGTTTTAGCGACCGTCAGGAAGGCAATGGATGCATCTATAGATATTCCACATTTTACTGGACCTGGGAGGACTGGAAGCGCGAGTTGGATTGGAGGGCGAAGCGCCGCGTGAACATGATATGGCCTTTCAATGTAGGAGGAGATATCACCGGTAGCATACTGGCCGAATGGGGTGTTCTACCAAAGCCAAAAGCTCCATCAGAGCTTACTTCCCTCCACGAGCAGGCATTCGAATATGCACACAAAATTGGGATACGCATCCCCTGCATACTTCCCAACGGAGCCATGCCAGATGCCTTCTTCAAGAAATACCCGGGCTGCCGCTCCCTCCTGATCCAGTGGAGCGAGCTTGCCCCGACACGCCAGATCCATCCCGGGGACCCCATGTTCAGGCGGCTCATCGTGGACTACATACGTCACTATCGGGAGCGCTACGGGACGGACCATCTCTACATCGCCGATTTCGCCCCGGAGAGCATGATCCTCGAGGGAGCGGACGACCCAAATGAAGCACGTCTGAACTTCGCCCGAGGGGTGTCAGACGCCATTCGGGAGGCCGATCCGGAAGGAGTATGGTTGCCTTCGACCTGGCCCTTCGACTTTGATGCGGAACCTCCGATGAGGTGGACAATAGATGATGTACGTGAGTACCTGGACGCCATAACCACACAATTTGTGGTCTGGGACGCCTGGTCCGAGGAAGCTGCAAAATACGAGCCCACCGATTTCTTCTTCGGGAAACCCTGGGGCTTTGGGATCCTGTACACCTTCGGCGGGAACGGTTACCTTCACGGCGATGTGGCCGGACTCATCGATCAGGTTCACTCGTTGATCGAGAATCCCAAAGCGGATCGATGTGTCCTCTTCAGCTCCATGCCCGAAATGATCCAGTATAACGGCTTCTACCTCGAACTCTGCGCTCAACTTTCCTGGGACCCGTCACGGGTTACGCTTGATGGCTATCTGGAGGACTACTGTGTCCACCGCTACGGGGAGGAGATAGGCCGGAACTTGAAGCCGGCCTGGGGGGATCTGCTGGAGACAGTCTATGGGCCCGACAGTGGATCGATAATTTTACTGATGGATCCCCTCTACTGGCTCAGGCCCAATCTTGAGCTCCTCCATGGCCCGAGGAGGTTGCGTGCACAGATGAAGGAACTCTGGCCGAAACGCAAATCTTTTATACCAAAGCTCCGGCACGCCATCGAGGTGTTCCTGGCGCAACCGGATCTCCTGCAGCGAAGCTATCCTGCCAGACGCGATCTGGTTGATATAGCCCGCCAGTGGATCGCTGAGCGTTTCGACCAGGAGATCAGGCGCGCCCGCGACGCATTCCTGCAAAGCGATGCTTCAGGCTTTGAGGATGCATCGGCATCGTGCCTCAGCCTGCTCGACCAACAGATACGGCTGCTGGCAAGTTGGCCTCCGTACAGGCTGGATCGGAAGATTGAAAGTGCGAGGGCGATACACGGAGACGATGCCTCTCGCGCCGTCAAACATATCCACGTCTGGGTTATAACCGAAGAAGGCCAGGAATCAGAGCCGCTGCGTGACTACTACCGGATGGATCTGGATGGGCTGGTAGCGGACCTCTACCGGCCGAGGGTTATCGCCTATTTCGATCTACTTCGACAAAAAATAGCCGAACGCGATACGGCCCTTTCTTACGAAGAACTCGATCCGATCTACTCCCGGATCGAGCGGGACTTCATCGCTGCACCGGTACGATCTCTACCGGAGGGGGAAGATCCCGTAGGTGTGATTCGGGAATTTGTGGCTGCCGATAGCCGATAGGGGCGCCTCAGGGCATTGTCCCACCTACTTGCCGGAATTCGATCCATGCTCAAGCTTATCGGAAGCTTTCAATGCTTAGCTCCCTCATCCTTATGTCGTATCCATGTCCGGGAGTACGGCTGTCCTGCCAGACAAAGTAGAAGTTCCCGGAACTATCAGCCCCGACATCGGGGTAGAGCTGTTCTCTAAGGCCATCATCCGTGTTCACCCTGAAGCTCTTGCCGAGAGGTTTTCCGTCACTCTTGTAGATGCGGGCATAGATATCGGGGTTCGAGGTACCGTTTCTGTAGTCCATCCAAGCTATCGAGAAAGAGCCATCGTATGCCACGGCTATCCGCGGGTTTTTCTGATCGGATCCTTTTCGCTTATCGTCAACCCTGAAATTCTCCCCGAGAGGTTTGCCGAAGCGATCGAAGCGCTGGCAGTAGATATCCCAGTCCCCGCTTCTCCGATCCGCCCAGCATACCACAGTGCTTCCATCTCCGGAAATCCCAAGATCGACCCACATCCTGTTTGATGGGTTCTTATTATCGTTCACCTTGATGGCCGGGCCGGGCTCTCCTCCGGGGATATAGTTCCTGATAAGGTATATCCCATTATCCTCAGCACTGCAGTCACAGCCGGTCCTTACGGCTAAAGAAAAGCCCGCGTCATCCTGCGCTGCGACGGAAACTTCATGTGGTTCGAGATCATCTGTGCCGCCGAAAGCAAGGTGATTTCCACCGACAGGCCCTCCGGAGCTATCGTAGAGCTGGCAGTATATGTCAAGTCTTTCGCGTTCATCCATCCAACAAACAAGGGATTTCCCATCAGGTGTCACTGCGGACACCGCCTTTGCCTGAGGGGCATCCGATCCATCATCGTTGACCTTAAGCCTTCCGACCGATGGTTCCCCTGCTGGCGAGAAGCGCTGGTAGTAGACATCGTAGTCCCCCTCCTCATCGCTATCCCACGAGATCAGGAAGGAGCCATCCCCACAAAGGGAAACATCCGGGAAGCCACGGTAGCCGGATTCACCTCTGATCTCCCCTCCCGATGCCGTAGCACCTTCTCCATCGAGCTTCCGGAACTTTATGGTGTAGTTTCCTCTCACATATTCGCTCCAAACGATAACGTAGACCCCATCAGGTGCGACATCTATCCCCGGGGATATCTGATTTGTACCTGATCCTTCATCGCTTGCACGGAAGTTAACGCCTGCGGGATTCCCGGAACTATCGTAGAGCTGGCAATATATGTCGTAATCGTAAGGGGAGTTCCGCTTATCCATCCAGACGATGACGAAGGAGCGATCCTCAGCCATGCTAACATCAGGGAAGGATTGTTCCGAACTCAGATGGTCATCATTTACTTTAAAAGTCTGACCGACCGGTTCCCCGGAAGCATTTCGGATCTGACAATATATATCGCTGTTCAAGCCATATCCTTCGCTCCATGCGGTCACAGAATATCCTTTGGAGTTGTAGCTCTTTGCCGGTTCAAAAGGCCTGTGAGCCTGAGCCTCTTTGTCAGATACATTCTTACCGAGTTCTCTACCATTATTGCCGTATCTCTGACGATAGACTCTCACTTTACGGCCCCTCCAGTCTGTCCACCTCACCTCAATAACCCCGTCAGGATGGGTGCTCAGATCGGGATAGAGCTGCTGAGCAGAGGAGCGGTCGTCGTTTACCAAAAGGTTTTTGCCGATGGACTTTCCGCTACGCTCGTACATCTGCAGGTATATATCCCAGTTCCCGTCCCGTTTATCCATCCAGGAAACGGCAAAGGAGCCATCTTCCGTAGCTGCAACCCGGGGGAATTTCTGCTCTGCACCCGTATTGTCGTCGTTTACCAGGAAGCCTTCACCGAGTCCATCTCCGGAGGAATTGCGAATCTGGCAGTATATATCGCTGTCGCCGTTACGGGTGTCGGACCATACGACTACGAAAGATCCATCCCCTCTCAAAGCAACACTCGGCTGCTGCTGGTCGAAATTCTCGGGACCTTCATCACGGCTTACCTCGATATCGGGCGCATCATCTCCATGGGATGAAGCAAGGGACATCGAGATGACAAGTGCCACTGATCCGAGCAATAAAAACAAAGGCAGTGCTATGCCTTTTCCATACGGCATCTATGTCTCCTTTCGATAATTATGTTCCGTCTGATTTCCTTCAAGAATCTGATGATTCAATGGTTTCAGAACAGAAGTTGCTTGACAAATCCCTCTATTTGAATTATAGTAGCTTGCGCCGATCGAAATAAATTTAGCAAAATTGCGGGACTTTTCCAAACACAAAACAAGAGGAGAGGAGCTATGTTAAGGTTATGCCTTGTTTCTTTGGCTGCGTCTGTTCTTTTAGCGATCACATCCGCCGACCTGTACGCGAAGGAGGAAGAGCCTCAAAATCCCCAGGTGTTATTGAAAACCTCTATGGGGAATATAAAGCTCGAGCTTTACCTCGATAAGGCACCGAAGTCGGTCGAGAATTTCCTGACCTATGTGAAGGAAGGCTTTTACAACGGGGTTATATTCCACAGGGTCATAAAGGACTTCATGATCCAGGGGGGAGGTTTTGACAAGGATATGGTAAAGAAAGAGACGCGCCCCCCGATCGTGAACGAAGCCAAAAATGGGTTGAAGAACAATCGTGGGA
>CAZTBA010000196.1:0-11562 GCA_964611725.1 uncultured bacterium | reverse complement strand
CATCGAAACCAGAAACTTAAATCCAAAATCTAATGTGACAAAGTCAAGTTAGTAGTTTCAAATGGATACTTAAGGTTTGGGAAGAGAGGTTTATTTGGACGAGAAACTTGAAAAACTGCGCGGGATATTGCGCAGTATGGGAAGTGTGGTTGTTGCCTTTTCGGGGGGTGTCGATAGCACTTTCCTCCTCAAAATAAGCCATGACGAACTCGGGGGGAATGTCCTTGCAGTGACGGCACGTTCCGAGACATATCCGGAATGGGAATGCAACGAGGCCGTGGAATTCACGAAATGGCTCAGGATAAAGCATATGGTCATATCCTCATCCGAGCTTGAGATACCTGAGTTCAGAGGCAATCCACCCGATAGGTGTTACTACTGCAAGAAAGAGCTTTTCGGAAAGCTCAAGTCGATCGCAGAGAAGGAGGGCTTCAACTTCGTAATCGATGGCACTAATTACGATGACCTCGATGATCACAGACCCGGGATGAGGGCTGTCGCAGAGCTCGGGGTGAGAAGCCCCCTTATGGAAGCCAGATTGACCAAGGAGGATATAAGGAGGCTTTCGAAGGATATGCGCCTTCCCACATGGGATAAACCCTCCTTTGCCTGTTTCTCTTCCCGTTTCCCTTACGGCACCGAGATCACCACTCAAGGACTGAGAAAGGTAAGCAGGGCTGAGAAGTTTCTGAAGGATAAAGGTATACGCACTATACGTGTCCGCCACCACGGAAACCTTGCTCGGATAGAGGTTGGCACCGGGGAAATACCCCGTTTCCTGGAACCTGGGTTCAGGCGGGAATTGGTCGACCATTTTAGGGAATTGGGGTACACTTACGTCACGCTTGACCTACAAGGATATCGGACCGGAAGCATGAACGAAGCCGTCCCGGGGCTCAGAACCGGGAGAGAAGAGATCGAAGAAGAATAACAACAGGGGGTCAGTATGTTAAACAATCGAATTAGAGATAAGCTGAACGCTGAAACAATTCTGCTCAGTTTTCTTGCCTCATTTCCTTTGTCGTTCATACTGGGATATTCTAATTGGTACAAGGGAATGGAAGATTTTATGGGCATTTTAGGATTTGGTGGCGCTGTCTGGCTCCATATTATAATAGCCTGTATATTGTGGACTGTGCTCGCCGCCCTTTCCTGGTTTCTTGGAGTCAGGTTCCTGAGCGAGGAGAAGCTCGGACCAAGGCTATTAGGCCTGGTTACGCTTGCCATCATCACCGGTATTCCATTCATACTGGCGATCGAGGCCTACGGTGAATATATCGGCATAAGCAACATACTATATATGTTCGGGGAGAAGGCTGCCGAGAACCTTATGAACTGGGCTAACAGCCGTATGAACATAGCGGAAGTAGCTGCTGGTTTCTCTGCAGTCATGTGGGTGGGGTTAGTCCTCTTCACCATAGGCCGTGTTCTGTTTTCCTCAAGGATTGGATTCACAATAGGATTGGCCATCATAGTAGTTCTCTTCTTCCTACCCGGGATATGGAGCTGGAAGACAGGAGAAAGCCTGCAAGATGCAAAATATGTCTATGGCGGTCTGCTGCTCATAGGATTGCTCGTGGCCGTTTACATTCTTCTAAGATTTGTTTTCGGAAAGGTGTCTACTGAAGGAGGAAGGGGCACCGTTGGCTATATATTCGGGAAAATCATAGATTTAGTGCTGTTTGTTGTCCTCCTGTGTCTCCCCTTCTATTTTGCCTACAGGGAAGATAGGCTCGGGATAAAGTGGGCGATAATCGCGGCTCTGGTTGCCCCGGTTATAGGTTTAGCTTTCTACTTCTCTCAGTCCAGGAAACGTCAGCTTTTCTAATGCGATCGGTTAGCCCGTATAGGAGTAATCCCTTGAAAGGGCGGCTCCTCTGAGGGTTGCCCTTTCTCTTTGCGGGAAGGCCAGAGGCTATGGGGAGATTGACATTTCTCACATCGGTCCTGATCTTTTCTGTAGCTACTGCGGTTGTGGCTTCCTCTGAGGATGATCCCGGGGAAGCTGCTTCTCCTCTGTTGGAAAGTCCTCTGGATCTGAATTCGGCTTCGGTCGAGGAACTCATGCTGATCCCATCCGTTTCAAGGCGGGACGCCGAACTCATAGTTGACTTCAGATCCGGTAAGGGCGCCTTCTCAATCACAGAGGAGCTCTTCGAGGTCAAAGGACTCGATCCAGCCAAAGCTGCTGATATAATGCCATATGTCAGAGCTGACGAAGAGGGGAGATATAAAAGGCCCAGTGGCAGGCTGAGTACGAAAGTTTCAAGGACCTTCCGTGGAGCTGATGAACTCAGCCCGTACAAAACTTCCCTCAGATTGTATGGAAGATCGGGGAAGCAGGTGTCTTTCGGGCTTCTCACTGACAAAGATCGGGGTGAACGGAACTTCGCGGATTTCACCGCTGCTTATGTTGATATCTCGGGTGCCCCCTTCATGGACAGGGTTGTTTTAGGCCACTATCGTCCCGGGTTTCCGATGGGCCTTATGTTTTCAAGGTCGTCCTGGACCCTGTCCCCGCCGAGGTTCCCACGTTCCAAACACAGATCTCCGGTGGGATACAGCCTGTTGAACGAAGATGGCTCTCTCTTCGGACTGTTTCTGGAGAAAAGTTTCGGCAGTTTCAGAACTTCAGTATTCGCCTCAAATTCAGCGAGGGATGCAAAGGTCGACAGCCTCGGTACCGTCGTTGCACTGAGAGAGGGAGGCATACATGTAACGGAAAATGAACTCTCAGGGAAGGATGCGCTTTCAGAGAAGGCAATTGGGGCCAACCTTTCCTGGAGGCCTTCCGCAAACGCTTTTTTCGACATCTCCCTCTGCTCCATAGACTTTTCCAGAGAACTCGAACTCAGATACGGAACCGGAGGATTCACCAGGTTCTCCGGTAGAAAACTTGATTCTTTTGGCCTGAGCTTTGGGACCTCAACGTCGCATCTCGACCTCTTTGGAGGGATGGCTTCAAACTCAGGTGGTTCACACGGGGCGATTTTCGGCGCCGAGCTTGACTATGAAAGGGTTAATATTTATATTCTGGCAAGAACATACGATCCCGGGTTCATGTCACCCTATGGATCTGGCTACTCCGTTTACGGAGATGCAGGCAACGAGTTCGGCATTCTCTTCGACGCTGAATTCAAATCGGATGTGGGGGAGATCTCAGCCAGGTTTGACCAGTACGGGCGCTTCTGGGGGAAAGGCCCTTCAGCTTTCCCCGCGAGGGGGAGCCGGCTCTCAACCGAGTTGAGGAGGCGTATTTCAGCGAGATTCTGGGCCTCTATCAGGCTCCGCCTTATCTCTCACTCGGACTCCTTTTGGAAAGAGGAAGGCGACAGGGGAGAGCTAAGAGGGGAATGGACCTGGAAGGGGGATTCCTCGTCGTGTCTGAGGTGGAGAATCGAGAGGATCTTGGCCAGAGACGGGAGTGGTGGGACCGAAGGTGGTGTTTTGACTTTTGGTGATCTCAGGGTAAAATCCGGAAAGATTTTTACATTCGGGGGAAGGATAAGCTTCTTCGATACCGATTCTTACCTCTCAAGGGTCTATGAATCCGAGGGAATGTTGGCTACATCCCCTTTCAGATCGTGGAGCGGACGGGGAATGCGCTGGTATATTTTTTCCGTTGTTGATCTCGGAGCGACGTCGCTTGCACTGAGGTTTGACAGAATGTTCAGGGGTGATCGGGATGATCTGGAGTTCATTCTCCAGACAGATACCAGGTTCTGAAGCGTCGAGGTGTCTGAGTCTCCAATTTTCTATCTGGTGGTAAAACACGGATTGCGCGGGTGAGTTGGGGTTTTGGTTATGAACTCTATGCTTAAGGAGATCGACTGGAGGCTCTATGCAATAACGGATGACCGGCTCTCCGGGGAAGGACCTCCCGATCGGGCGATGGAGAGAGCTATTCTGGGTGGTGCCGGGGTCATTCAGCTCAGGGATAAGGATAACCCTTCGAATGTCCTCTTCTCCAAAGCGGTCCTTCTCAGGAAGCTCTGTTACAGGTATGGCGTTCCGTTTATAGTCAATGACAGACTCGATGTGGCTTTGGCTGCCGGAGCAGATGGTGTGCACATAGGTCAGAGCGACCTGCCGCTCGAGGTTGTGAGAAGAATAGCCGGGGCCGGTATGATAGTCGGGGTGTCGGCAAGTTCCGTAGAGGAAGCTGAGGCGGCCGTCTGTGGAGGGGCGGATTATCTCGGTGTAGGGCCGATATTCCCCACAGATACCAAGGTTGATACCACGGGCTCCACGGGCGCAGGGCTTATAAGCGAGATCAAACGGAATTTCGATATAACAGTTGTAGCCATAGGTGGCATCAAACTCGATAACCTCCGGGAGGTTGTGTCTGCAGGTGCGGACGGTGTAGCCGTTATATCAGCACTTCTGGGATCGCGGGATATAACGGGGACGGCCAGGAGGTTCGTCGAAGGTTTCGACCACATCTAGGGGGAGAGCGAACTTTGAATGGAAAGGTGTCTTTTCAGGGGGAACTCGGTGCTTACAGTGAACTGGCTGCGAGGGAGTTCTTCGATCACAATATAGAGGTGGAGCCACTCCAGACTTTTGATGCTGTCTTCGAGTCGGTCGAATCCGGGAAGTCAAAGTACGGTATAATACCGATAGAGAACTCTCTTGCTGGAAGCGTCCATCAGAACTACGACCTCTTTCTCGAACATGACCTCTTCATTGTTGGCGAGACCAAGTTGAGAATAATCCATAACCTTATATCGAACCCTGGTGCCAAGGTTGAGGATATAAAGGTAGTATACTCCCACCCACAGGCGATATCACAGTGCAGGGATTTCCTGAAGAGTCTCGAGGGCGTGGAAGTTATCTCGGTCTATGATACTGCGGGAGCCGCCAAACTTGTCCGCGATCGTGCGCGTGCTGACGAAACTGCGATAGCGAGCAGCCAGGCGGCTTCGGATTACGGGCTGGAGATATTGAGATCAGGAATAGAGAGCAATCACAAGAACTTCACCCGTTTCCTCGCAATAGCTAAGGAGCCGAAGAAGGACAATAAAAATCCCAAGACTTCCATAGTTTTCTCAACTAAAAACATTCCTGGGGCACTTTTCAAAAGCCTGAGCGTCTTCGCACTCAGGGACATAGACCTTATGAAGATAGAATCTCGTCCGATACACGGGAGCCCCTGGCAATATCTTTTCTATCTCGATTTCGATGGAGATATATCGGAGGAGCGGTGCGGGAGAGCCATCGAACATCTCAAGGAGATCGCTATTTTCTTCAAGTTTCTTGGCTCATATGATAAGGGTGTAGAGACGAACGGTAAGATACACAACAGACAGGGGTGTACGAAAGTTTGAGAAGGATCCATCCGACTTTCGGCCCTCGACAACCTTTTTTGCTTTAGCTATGATCAGAGAAAAACTGGGATTAAGTTGGGCGAAATTCAAGCTCAGAAAGCGCGGAGAAAGCCCTCCAATCTATTTCGCCAGAACGGTCCGCGCTATGAAGAAACTGCTTATCTGCCTTCCCAAAAAAGAGCCTGAGGCAGAGGAGGCCGTTAAGGTGCTCATAGAGGGTCTGAAACCTCAATTTGTTATAATTGTTACCAGGAACGAAAAGGAGGTATTGGCCCTGGGAGACCATTCCCCCGGAAGGGTCGTAAGCCTTGCCGGAAAAAACTTAGGCTGGTTTCTCATCCCGAAGGACCATTTCCTCCAGGCGCTTTCAGCGGAGGATGTGGATGTGGCTGTGGATTTCAACCACCCCTTTTCCCTTACATCCGCCTATCTCTGTGCCAGAAGCGGTGCTATCATTACCGCTGGTTTCTATTCCCCATCGGCTCCCAACTTCTTCAACCTTGAATATAATAGCCTCGGCTCCAGTAAGCCGAAATCCAAGCTGTATATGGGCCTGGCCGAGACTCTGGTCAACATCGGCAGCGGACGGTGATGGGTTCGGATCTTTCCAAGTTGATGTTAATAAGATTCAGCTCGCTTGGGGATGTTGTCCTTGCCACATCCGCTCTTGAGGCGCTTGTGGATCAGGCCCCGAACTGCGAGATATGGCTTGCGACTAAGGATCCGTATTTGGAGCTCTTCGGAGGCGATCCCCGCATATCTCGCATTGTCCATTTCTCCAAACATGACCTTTCCAACTTCATACATCTTCTCCGAAAAGCCCAGAGCATCAGAAATGGTTTCGATGCAACTGTAGACCTCCAGTCGGACCTGAGGAGCTTTATATTTTCCCATCTTCTGGATTCAAGGTACAGGGTGAGATTCCATAAGGGACATCTCGAAAGAAGGAGGATGCTTGGCTCCGTGGCCGGAGGCGGTTTCGAGCCGCGTTCCGTCGTGCAGGGATATATAGAGGCACTGAGGCATCTTGGAATAAGGGCGAAGTTCTATATGCCCAGAATCCATGTAATACAGGATGCCAGAGAGAACGCTGACCGCATCCTCAAAAGTGAGGGTGTGAGGGAGATCGACAGGATCGTTGCGATAAATCCCGGTGCGAAGTGGCCGACAAAGAGATGGCTTCCGGAGAGGTTTGCCCGGGTATGTGACCTTTTTGCCCGTGATTCAAAAGTTATTATCCTTGGAGATGATTCTGACCGCTCATTTGTCAGTGAAATTCTCTCCAAAGTCTCTTCGGATGCGGTTATTCTAACGGGGAAGCTTACCCTGAAGCTTCTGGCTGCCGTGCTTGAGAAATGCGATGTCCTTCTCACAAACGACAGTGGCCCCATGCATCTTGCCGAGGCAGTCGGTACGCCTGTTGTCGCCGTATTCGGCCCGACACACCCCTACCTTGGATTTGCTCCCGTGAACCCGAGGAGCCGTGTCCTGTCGGCAGAGCTTTCCTGTAGCCCCTGTAGCCTCCACGGCGAAAGGTCCTGCAGATACGACAAGGTCAGGTGTATGGGGGAAATCTCTGCAAACGCGGTCATCTCCGAATTGAGGGCGGTACTGGAGGATGTGAGATGTCAGTAGTTGAGGATTTCGTAGCGTTCGATCTCGAGACCACTGATCTCGACCCTGAACGGGGTAGGATAATCGAGATAGGGGCTGTAAAGTTTGAGGATGGCGAAACCGCTGAGAGGTTCAGCCAGCTTGTGAACCCCGGGCTACGTATACCGCTCTCCGTCCGTAAGCTTACGGGTATATCGGATTCTGATGTGAAAGATGCCCCTCCTGAGGAAGAGGCGGTTCAGGGTTTTCTCAGCTTTGTCGGAGAGTTTCCCTTAGTCGCACACAACGCAGAATTTGATCTCTCCTTTCTCGCCCCCTATTCCCCTGGTGCAAAGGCATATGATTCCCTGATTCTGTCCAGAATAGCGCTGCCATGCCTCAGAGATCACAGGCTCGAGACGCTCGCCTCCTTTTTCACAACCAGCTCCGAGGACACCCACAGGGCGCTTGCTGATGCCCAGGTTGTCGCTGGAATTTTTATGAAGCTTTTGGAAATACTGGAGGGATGGGACTATAATCTTCTCTGGAAGATCTCGAGGGCCTCCGCGGGCCTCGGTTGGGGAGTGGAAGATATATTTTCGAAGCTTACCTCTTCCTCAGTGAGGTCATCCCTGCGTCGCAAGATAGGAGTGCCGAAGAAATCTGAGAAGTATCTTAACCTCCTCTGGAATGTCGGAGGTAAGGCGACGCCGTATATCGCCCTGGAAGAGAGAAAGTTAGATGTCGAGGCGGTCCGCTCGGCCTTCGAGCCCGGTGGAATCTTGGCCGGGTCCATAGAGGGTTATGAGGAGAGGGAACAGCAGATAAACATGTCTGAGGCTGTCTCCGAGGCGTTCAATAACGGTGAGATACTCGCTGTCGAGGCTGGGACAGGAGTGGGCAAGTCGATGGCATACCTCCTTCCTGCGGTCGAGTGGGGGACTTCCAATGGTAGGAAGGTCGTCATATCTACAAACACGAAGAACCTCCAGGAACAGCTTTTCTTCAAGGATATACCACAGCTCTCAGAGGCGCTCGGACTCAACTTCAAGTCCGTCCTCCTGAAGGGAAGGGGCAACTACCTCTGTCTCAACAGGTGGCAGGAGGCAATTTCGGAGCCGGGATTCTGGTTTACCCTGGAAGAAAGGGCAGCTATCCTTTCTCTGATCCCGTGGGCTGGGGTTACGGAGACCGGCGATGTTTCCGAGAATTCCGGATTTTTGAACTCTCCGAAGAGCCGGGGTGCCTGGGCCAAGGTCTGCTCTGATACGACGACCTGCCTCGGACAGAAATGTCCCAACCGTGATAGGTGTTTCGTAGCTAAAGTAAGGGGAGAATCGCAGGACGCCCACCTGGTAGTCGTCAACCATTCCCTCCTGTTTTCGGATCTCAGCTCCGAAAGTAAAATCCTCGAAGACTACGAATGTCTTATACTCGATGAAGCACATAACCTTGAGAAAGTAGCGATCCAGTACCTGAGTGTGGAGATGCACCTGTGGCGGGTAAGGAGTTTCGTCGGCAGGCTCTATCGGAGGGAGAACGGGGAGTTTGGGTTGTTGGCTTCCTTGAAGAGGGAGCTCGAGGGCCTGGAGGACAAAAACCTGCAGGGATTCAGGGCGGAAGTTGAAAGGATTTGTGGGATTTTGATGGCCATCTGGAGGGAATCGCAGGTACTTTTCCAGGTTATCTGCGACAGCCTTGAACAGAGATATCCCGGCTCGGACAGCATATATGTAAGGAAGCTCAGATATAGAGATGGGTCGGTTTTTGAGAACGTGAGAAGCGACATAAGTCTCTTCCTTAAGATGCTCGATGAGCTGAGTTCTGAGCTGTCAAAATTTCTCGGGTGGATTGTAGGAATTCCCTCAGACTCATTCCCGTCTCAGGATAGCCTGATATCGCAGATCGAGGGGTATATCTTGGAATGTTCTGGTATCTCGGACAACCTTATCTTTCTCACATCGGCTGAAGAGGAGAATTATGTCTATTGGGCCGAGCTCCCGCCCGAAGGCGGTGCGTTCGATTTGAGGTTATATGCCGCTCCACTGGACATAGCAGAGAGGCTCTCCGAAGAGATATACAGCAGGATGAGAACTGTGGTTTTCACATCCGCAACACTTACTGTGGGTGATAGCTTCGATTATTTTGTGGAGCGGCTCGGGCTTGCCCTCTCGACTCCTGAGCGGATGAGGGTCCTTTCGGTAGGTTCGCCGTTCGATTATCAGAGGCAGGTTATGGCCTGCATACCGACCTTTATGCCTTCTCCAAGATCCCCCTCCTTCCAGACTTCGGTTGACGATATACTGAAGGATGTATCCGTAGGTATCAGGCGGGGCACGATGGCACTCTACACCTCCTACGGAATGCTAAACAGGTCCTACTCCTCCCTCAAAGGTAACCTCGAGATCGAGGGTATACTCCTTCTCGGACAGGGCTCCGATGGTTCCCGCTCGAGTATAACCTCTCGCTTCAAGGACGAGCCTGCCTCGGTTCTCCTGGGAACCGAGAGCTTCTGGGAAGGGGTCGATATCCCGGGCGAGGCCCTCGAGGTGCTTTTGATAGTAAAACTTCCGTTCGCAGTTCCCTCGGAGCCGGTGGTCCAGGCTATCATGGAGAAATTGGAGGGACAGGGGCAAGATCCTTTCCTGAACTATTCTGTCCCGGAAGCGGTTATAAAGTTCCGACAGGGATTCGGCAGACTCATAAGGAGCAAATCGGACAGGGGTGTGGTGATCATCCTCGACAAAAGGATAGTCACCTCGGGGTACGGGGAAATCTTCCTGAAATCACTCCCCGTAGAGCCAACTATCTTTAGATCCAAGGATGAGATGGTATCTGATATAGAAGAATGGTTTTTCAGACCTTAGACGGGGGACATGATCTATGAACCGGCTTATAGGAGAAAATGTGGATCTTATAATTCTCATCAGCTTTATCCTGGCCTCTTTCCCTCTTGTGACCGCGAGGGCCGAAGAGCCGCGCAATTTTCGGGCAGGGGCTGCAAGGGTCCTCATAACCCCGCCTTTCCCGACACAGATGGCGGGATATTTCGACCGCAAAGAGCTCGCGGAAGGTGTGCACGACGATCTCTATGCCAGGACGCTGGTCCTCGATGACGGCGGGACGAGGCTTGCGATAGTTGCCTGCGAGCTGCTCCTTGTCGATTCTGACCTTGTTTCTAAGGTAAGGAAGATGGCGTCCGAGGCCTCGGGGATACCCCCCGATAACATAATGGTTTGCGCAT
This sequence comes from uncultured bacterium, assembly GCA_964611725.1. Lineage (GTDB taxonomy): Bacteria > Latescibacterota > CAZTBA01 > CAZTBA01 > CAZTBA01 > CAZTBA01. The sequence goes on along the minus strand of CAZTBA010000196.1, from coordinate 1,398 downwards.
CCCACACCCATTCGGGGCCCCAGGGCTACTCTGCGGGTTTCGGGGTTATGAGGGGGGAGTTTCGCCCCGAACTCATGAAATACTTGGCGAGAAAAATATCCTATTCCGTCCTCCTTGCGAACGAGGATCTCAGGCCAGCAAGGTTCGGCTTATCCTTTGGCGAGCTTCCTGCGGTCCAGAGGAACAGGTTTGATTCCGAGGGACCGATCGATCCGAGAGTTGGCGTCATAAGGATCGACCGCGAGGATGGGACACCCATGGCAGCAGTCGTCAACTTCACGGGGCATCCGGTTATAATGGGTTCGAACAACCTCCTCCATTCTTCTGAATATCCGGGACACGCGATGAAGGTGATCGAGTCGGTTGAAGGGGAAAACTTCGTGTCCCTTTTTCTGCAGGGCGCCTCGGGCAACATAACGGTGCACCGCAGGGGTGGCTACTTCAGCGAAGTTGAGAGGCTCGGGAAGATGCTGGCCGGTGAGGTGATTAGAAGTTTTGAGGGAATATCGACATCCCCGGATGTGAGCCTTATGTCTGCCAGGGAAACCCTCAGCCTCACCGTCAGGAAATTCCCTTCCCCGGAAGAGGCAGAGTCCGAGCTCAAAGAGCTTGAGATGAGACTTGTCGAAGCTGAAAGCAAGGGACAATCCGAGCTTGCAGGTCGACTGAAGAGGAAGCTTGCCAGGGCGGAGGGGGACCTCTTTTACTCGGCGAACTGGACCAGGATACCGAAGATCGCCGCTGGCTCCGTTGTGACGGAGGTTCAGGTTTTCCTCATAGATAATCTGTTGTTGATCTCATGCCCCGGCGAACCTTTCATTGAATTCGGGCTGGCAGCCAAGGAAACGGCAGGCCTGAATCCGGCTTTCTTTGTCGGATATGCGAACGACTACACGGGATATATAGTTACTCGTGAAGCGGTTTCCGAGGGTGGATATGAAGCCGGTATGAGCCCGCTCGATCCCGAATCGGGCTACGCCATCGTTGAGGCAATCTCCGGGCTGATAGGGTCGATGGGTGTAAAATGATCAATGTACACTTGGAGAGGAGGGGGCTGTGAACTTCGATTATGAATCTTTTCCGAAAGTCATATTGTCACGGGGTGATGCCACGATAAGGATAAAGGGTCTGCGCTACGATAAGGAGTTTGGCTCCGGAACTCCTTACAAGGTCAAAGTTTTCTCGAAGGTCGATCATTCGGACGAGGAGGAGTATGAGCTGACGGCGGATGGCTCGGGTTTTCTGGAGCTCAAGCGTAACTGGAAGGCTTACGGGGAATATCTTATAGACATTTTCGATCTGGAGAAACCAGATCCGAGGGGTAGACCGATCACGACCGAGCATGTCTTCGCAGTCGGGCCTGATCTTTTTGGATTTAGACCCTACAGGGGGGATATG
>CAZTBA010000195.1:0-11565 GCA_964611725.1 uncultured bacterium | reverse complement strand
TCTCTGGTCGGGCGAATACTTCCGCGCCTGGTGGTTGGCCGATGGGAGCCATCCCGACGCCCTCCACGCCGACACACTGTACGGTCAGCTCTGGGCCGAGATTTTGAATCTGGGATGGACGGCTGAAGAGGAGAAGATACGGATGCATCTGGCAGCCGAAATTACGAAGAACTCCAGCCCCTTCGGACTGAAGGTAATGCGGGGAGCCGGTCGCGACGACGATGCCTTAGTTGGAATGATACACAGGGAAGGCGAAACCTCCCGAGACGAGCTTGTCTGGCTGGCCGGTTCCCTCGACTGGTGCGCCCTTAACATCTATCTCGACGGTGATGTAGGAGAAAGCCTCGCCGAAGCTGAGAAAATCTACGTTAACTGCCGCGATCGGCTTCGCGACCAGTGGGACATCCGCGATCTGTCAACCGCCTGGGATGGCTATCCCTGGTGCAACTCACACTATGCCAGACAGCTTATGCTCTGGGCGATCCCACTCGCACTTTCGGGACAGCAGTATTCTGCGCCGGAGGGAGTCCTGTCATTTGATCCAAAGGTACCGGCCCCGGCTAAGCTCCCGTTTATGACACCGACGGCACATGGCACACTTGAGCTGAAGGAAGACGGCAGCTACAAGCTGACCTTACTTTCCGGAAGACTTGATCTGAGCCAGCCTGTGAAGATACGCTCCAGTGGCAGAGAAGTGCCAATGTAGGATAGGTTTGCAGAATAGAAAACGAGAAAGGATCAAATCTTATGCCCACCGATCTCGATGCAAAACGCACATGCGAATTGACCGATATCCGCATAGCTGGCCTGACCCGGCTCAGGGCCAATGACTGGCCGCAGGACGTAGCGGTTTTTCCCGTCGCGCTCGGACAAAACCTGCATGTAGTCATTGCAGCACGCGATCGATTTCCCATCAAAAACTTGCGCGTTACTGCCAAATTACCTTTCTCACAGGAGCTTTTGGCACACCCCATAGGTATGGTCCATTTCCCCGAAGCAGCTACGCATATTCCTGATCCGGTGCTGCAGGACGAAACAGTTGACGTCTCGGCCAACACCACACAATCGTTCCTGTTACAGGTTCCGATTCCTGTCGACGCTGACCCCGGAGGCCACATCGCGACTGTGCGACTGACATCCGATTCCCACCGGAGTGTGGAAAGATCTTTCAAGATCGAGGTTTTTCCTTTGCGCCCCATCCAGGGACATGATCTGGGACATTGCATCTTCTGGACCCACTGGAAGACACTGTCTCGATACTACGGGATCGAGCTCTGGTCGGAGCGACTCTGGAAGCTCACAGACTGTTATCTCGCTGAAATGGCTGCTGGTGGAATGAACGGCATCATGACGAGCATCAACGATGATCCCCTGCGGTACCCCCTGCCAGAGCCATTCTACCATTACAACCACTATCCCGGTATGATACGCTGGATACGGAAGATCGATGGCTCGTTCCGCTTTGATTACACTGTCTACGACCGATACGTCAAGCTGAACATGAAGCATGGGATCGACCGGGAGATCGAGTGTCATGCACTTCTGCCCTGCAAGATGCAGAAGCCGTGGATTTCTTATCATGACGAAGCCGCCGGCAAAAATGTAGCTTTTGAGACCACCTATGACTCACCCGAATACATCACGGCCTGGGAAGCCTTGATAAAGGACTTCGCCGAACACAACCGGCAGGTGGGGTGGCTGAATAAAGTCTGCATCTGTCCCTACGATGAGCCACAGCACCCGGAGAGCTTCACTGCGGTCGCACGGATGGTCAAAAGCATCGCACCCGAGATCCGCATCACCGCTGCCATCAGCGTCGATAAGGCAATCGCAGTGAAGGATTTTATAGACATTGCTACGATACATCCGGATTATAATTACACGCCGGATAGGCAACGAGAGCTGTCAGCGCAAGGGATCGAAGTGCGCTGGTACAACTGCTGTGAGCCCCCGTGGGGCAACACCCTGTTCTGCTGTCCGCTCGCCGACTCCTACCGCATGCCGTGGATGACCGCGGCCAACGACTTCGCCGGGTACCTTCGCTGGTCGATCGTCAACTGGACCGAAAACCCCTGGCATGATCCGGCCTTCAACTGGCCTACCGGCGATATGTATCTCCTATATCCGGGCAAGGGAGGCCCCGCCACGAGCCTTCGCTGGGAAGCCTACAAAGCTGGACGTGCAGATTTAGCTTTACTGCTGGATAACATGGACAGGCTCAGTGCTGAAAAGAGTAAAGAGATCGATGCGCATATAAAATTGCTCGGGACACTGGGTCCCATCGAAGCACCGTACGATATAACCGGCTGGCGAACAAAGCTCTTTTCATTAATTAAGTCGTATAATAAATTGCGTTCAGGAGAGTAACATATACAGATTTGTGAAATAACGGTCTTTCTGTAGGGGCAGGGCATGCCCTGCCCTCAAGTTTCTGTTAACCAAATAACCTCATATTGTAACCGACGAAGAAAGGTACAATTCATGAGGACAACCGCTATTCTCTTCGATCTCGATGATACGCTTCTGGTGGAGGAAGCCTCTGTAGATGAAGCCTTCCTCGCCACGTGTGAGCATGCCCGTGAGCGATATGATATCGACCCGGAGGAACTCCATCAATCGATACGCCGCCATGCCCGCGAGTTATGGCACGCATTCCCCACCATCACTTACTGCCAATCTGCAGGGATAAGCTCCTGGGAAGGCCTGTGGGCCCGTTTTCTCGGCGATTATCCGAATATGAAGACCCTGCGTAAGTGGGCACCTACTTACCGGCGTGAAGCGTGGACACGGGCTCTTGCCAATTATGGTGTACATGATTCATCCCTTGTTGAGCATCTATCCGCCACGTTTCGTGAGGAGCGAAATTCACGTCATGTCCTGTTTCCTGAGACAAAGGAGGTCTTAAGGGAACTTCAAAGCGCCTACAGGCTTGCCCTCGTCACCAACGGGATACCTGACTTACAGCAGGAGAAGCTCAGCAAGTCCAACCTGACAAAATACTTCGAAGTGGTCATTATTTCCGGAGAGATAGGTATTGGGAAGCCCGATCCCCGCATCTTCGCACTGGCCCTCGACAGGCTCGATGTCAAACCTGAGATGGCGGTGATGGTAGGAAACAGCCTTGCACGCGATATCGTAGGGGCACAGCAAGCCGGTATCAAAGCGATCTGGATCAATCGTTCCGAAGCCGATCTCAGAGAAGGGATCACCCCGGACGCCCAGATCACGAGTTTGACTCAGTTGCACGACATACTTTAGTAAAGTAGGCCTTGGCTTCGCACAACAGCCCATTCACTCCCCTGCATTCTGATAACTGCACTATGAAGTGCGAGAAAGCCATCTGCTGAAAAACCTTGACAAAAACGGATGATTATCTTATGATATTTTCACAGTTCTTTCCCTAAAATTCATATTTATTTCCACTTAGGCGGTGATGCTAATTCAAAATATGGCCCGTTAACTATTCTTCGTGAGGAATTGTCAGCGGGCTTTTTTATTCCAAACTAAGCTTTGTAATTTAGAATCTCGATAAGGGCAAAGCTTCCAAAAGGGAGTGTCGCAAAGCCACAGGGTCTAAAACTCTGGGGGCAATTGGGGCGGCGGCAGTGTTAATTTGAACTGAGCCATGACAGCCGAGCTACCGAAGGATCAAAGGAGGTAGCTCGGCTTTTTTGTCTCTACCAATCTGTGTTCAATAAGGTAAGACGCCTTTCTCTGTTATTGCTATGTAGAGACGCCCTGGATGAAGATTAAGAATTGAATCAGGTAACAGTCTATTTTGTCATTGCGAGCGTCAGCGAAGCAATCTTGTTTTTCAGGGGATTGAGATTGCTTCGTCGCTTGCGCTCCTCGCAATGACCTAAAGACTGTATCTGAACTCACAACGTTGCACGGTTATCTTCTCAAATTTCATTCGGGGCGTCTCCGAAAAGCTCCATTCACTCTATGGAATGCCAAATGGCGCAGAAGCAAAGCACTTCAAGATCACAGAGGAGGAACCATGCCAGTAAGTAGATATCGCTGGGCCATTTTGGTCCTGTCTTACCTTCTTATGCTGGGGGTTACTTTCAGGTTACAGTCCGTGCCACCCGTCCTCACCTTGATCATAAAGGATTTGAAATTAACCCATGCCCAGGCTGGTTTACTAATGAGCCTTAGTGCACTGCCAGGCATATTCTTAGCAATCTTTGCCGGTCTGATTTCCGACCGTTTGGGTTCCTTCAAGACTGGCGTGATTTCCCTGATTCTTGTAATCGCAGGGACTTTAATCTTTGCATTCAGTAACACCTTTTTTAACGCAGGCTTGGGAAGATTCATTGCCGGAATTGGAGGTGTAACTGTTTTTATAATTTCACTGCAAATACTTTCGCAGTGGTTCAGGGGAGCTGAGATAGGAACCGCAATGGGAATCTATAACACTGCAATGCCCATTGGTACGCTTATATGTTTCAACACTTTCGGTAGGCTGGGTGAAAACCTGGGTTGGCGGATGCCGATGTTTATTACCGCGGCCATATGCGCGTTAGGACTTTTAGCTTTTCTGATCCTCTATAAGCCTGCTCCAAACCTACCACGGAAGACACCTCGTGACAACAAGGGAATAACAGGACTATTCTCAACTTTGGCTAAGATGGGTTCAGCAATCTGGCTGCTAAGTCTTTGCTTTATGTGGTTCAACGCGGCAACTCTGTCCTTTTCGACCTTTGCACCAGATTTCTTCGTATCAATGGGATACAGCATAGCTTTTGCCGGTTTCCTTGCGAGTCTGCGTATGTGGGGTTCATTGGGTTTAAGTCCAGTGGTTGGTCGCTTAGTGGATAGGTTCGGTAATAACGATATCTTTATTGGGGTAGGCGGCGCAATCCTGGGAGCTATAATCTATCTCATTACCAGATCAAGCAATTTCGTCCTTCTAATGATTGTTATGACAGTTGTAGGACCACTTGTTCCAACTCCTATTTTCTCTTTACCATCAAAGATTTTGGAGGCTAAGAATTTAGGGTTAGGATTCGGCATTCTCACCATGTTCAGTGGAATAGGAGCTCTCTTTGGTCCTTACATGGCCGGGGCTATCAGAGATCAGACGGGTTCATACGAGATGACCTTTATCTTTTTGTCTATACTGGCCATACTGATAACGGTAACAGCTTCTATCTTAAGGATCAAGCGATCGGCCATCAGCCCTGCCTGTGCCAGCACGGCAGACAGGCGTTAGCTTTCAGCTCTGGCTGACTGCCGATAGCTGATCGCTGAAAGCTCAGGAGACAAAGTTCAATCACAGCCATTTTTCACAGGCAGAAGAAATACTCTTATATTCGGCCAAAATGAGTACAACCTATGGAAAAACACTCAAGGTTTGAAAGCCCTTCGTCCCCGATCAATCTCCGAGCTATGCTCCGAAAGGCCACGGGAGCGCTCTGGATTTGCTTAGTGATGGCTTTGGCGATTCATCTCATCATGGTTCAGGTGAGGATATCCGGAGCCGGAAAGCGGGCTTTTAAGCCACTCAGCATTAAGTTCGTGAAGAGAGAACCACGCCTTGCGAAACCTCTGGAGCTGAGGAAACGCCCCAGACCGAAGCCCAGAATTATGAAGAGAAAGATGATGGAAATAAAGGCCAAAGTGAGCACCAAGGGCTTAAGGACATCATCTCCCCTGAAGGTTCTGGACAGCATGGTTAAACCTCATGCGAGGGTTTCAAGAAAGGTGAGCTTCGTCCGGGCTACCCTGGAGCCATTTGTGGATGTTATGGAAATAAAGGGGGTAAGAAACCCCGAACATTGTATAGATATGTCCCTGGAAATGCTCGATATCGAGGCTTTGGATACGGGTAAATACCATGCTATGGTGATACAGGACTCCCGCGATAAGAAATCTATAAGGGGGTACTTTCACCTCGCTGTGGCATACTCTGAAAGTATGAATCTTAGAACAAATCCAGGGACAGGTTTGGTAAGGCTTCTGAATGTTCTCTCAGAAGCCATGAACAAGTATACCGATATAGCCACCGATATAATAGGTCGATATACTTTCGACTCTAAAAAGCTTTTCAAAACACCTTTCATCCTGATAACGGCTGGGGGGGTCAGTCCGCAAGCTGAAACTGACAGAGGAGGGTTTGAGATCAGCCAATCTGAGGGGGCTAACCTGGGAAAGTATCTATTGAATGGTGGCTTCGCCTTCGTAGATGACGACAATTGCGGCGGTGAGGTTGCGGAGGCGTGTCTCAGAGCAATGATAAGGAAATCGCTTGCAGAAAACGGATATGAAGAAGGAAAGGACTGGAATTTCGAGAGGTTGCCGAATGATCATCCTCTATATCACTGCTATTTTGATTTCGATGGGGTGCCGATATCCAACGATAATTTCTTTAACGGAATATTGACAAGGAACCCTGAGCACGGACTCATCAACTACTTCCCGAGAGGGGTAATCGTAAAGGACTATCTGGAAGGGATAATAATAGACGGACGCCTTATACTTATCCTCTCGCTCAAGGATTTCACCACCGCCTGGGTTGGCTGGGGTAATCCTGGTTCTTCCATAGTAGAACACCACGAGCTTAACAACACCCGTCAGCGGCAGTTTGGGGTGAATGTCATAGTGTTCGCCCTTACTCAGGAGGGTTCAATCACCCAGCAGGTGATGGGCCAGGTGCGTTAGCAGATCTATCCGAAATCACCCCTATAGTTTCACGGCCACTTCAGAACGATGGCTGAATGCGATGAGATTGAGGAGGAGAATGATCAATATGAAGGATATCTGTTCTGTCTTCGTGATCCTGACATCTGTGGCTTCCCTATCTGCTGCCGAGGATCCTGCAAAAAACAGCGGACTTGAGGAGCATGAAAGTGGATTTTCTGCTGTGGTTGACACCTCCTTTTTCAGTAATGCCATGGGGGAAAATCGTAACGTGTCAATCTATTTACCAAAGGGCTACGATCGGGCTGACACCACCAGATATCCGGTCATTTATTTCCTCCATGGCAGGCGTGGAGATCATACCAGCCATTCGCTTATTTACGGGACCTTAGATAAATTAATAGGAATCGGGAGGATTGAACCTGTCATCCTCGTCAAGCCCGATGGTAGTAAGGGAAGTCAGTATGTAAACTCCGAATTGTATGGCAGAATTGAAGACTATATAGTGTTTGATCTTGTAGATTATATCGATGCCAACTATAAGGCTATCGCGGATCGCAACAAACGGTCCATAATGGGATTTCCCATGGGCGGTTTTGGTGCCATGAGGTTGGCTTTGAAGCATCCCGATATCTACCGGGGCGTAGCGTCCCACAGCGCTCCTTTAGACGGGCAGCGTTGGTTTGTCGAAATGCTCCCCCTTATATTGGCAGAGAATGGAGGTTCTCCCCCATACAATTACAGACCGGATGCGGGCCCATGGACCGCTATGATATTTGCAGGGGCAAGAGTATTCTCCCCGAATCCGGAGAAGCCCCCTTATTATGTGGATCTTCCACTGGATAGCGATGGCAATTTTGTCCCTATATGGAATACTAGTCCGGCAAAGCTTGTTGCTGATTTTCCGCCAGATACCGATCTAAGGATATACTTCGATTGTGGCAGGCAGGACAAATGGCTAATTTTCAACTGTAACACCACGTTTGCAGATTCTCTTGACAAATATGGATTGGAATATGAATTCCAACCATATGATGGTGGTCACAGTCATACCTTAACTGCCAACCGTTTACGAATCTCTATAGCTTTCCTCGATTCTGTTATGAGAAGTCCTGCTCACAAGAAAGAAAGGGATAATCCATAAAACCAAGAGGTGATGAATCAGCTATGACTGCCTTAGCTCGATTGTCGTTTTGGGTGCCACCGGAACGGATGGATGAATTCCAAACCACCTATGAGAAGAAGGTTCTGCCTGTTCTGAAGAAGCATGATCTGATAGAATCCTCTGAGCCCGGGAGGAAAACAGTGGAGGGTGTCTTCAGCCGTCTATTCGAGTTTGAGACGCCGGCTGAGATCGCTGCCAGGGAGAGATCTCTCCGGGAAGATCCTGCCTGGCAGGAGATACTGCTGAGCTTGGGAACCGACTTCGGTACTAGCCAACCTGATGGCCTCCTTCGCGCCCCTTTCCGTATCTACAGGACACCTGCTGGATCGGGTAAAACGGTCGAAGCTGGTCCTGGATACCGTCAGGGATTATGGCAGAGCTTCAGTGTCACAGATGGCTTCCCATATTCTATCATACTTGATATCTCACAGGATAGAAAGGGAAACCTCTGGTTTGGCGTTCAAAGAGGGGGTGTGAGCTGCTATGATGGAGCACAGTTTACCACCTTCACCACCGAGGATGGTCTGGCAGGCGATTTTGTGTGGTCCACTCTGGAGGATCGGGAAGGCATCCTGTGGTTTGGCACCAATGAAGGTCTAAGTCGCTACGATGGAAATGAGTTCATCACCTTCACTACAGAAGATGGGCTCGCGCACAATACAGTATGGTCGATTCTGGAGAATCAGGAGGGAGACCTGTGGTTTGGGACCAGAGGGGGTCTGAGCTGCTATGATAGGGAGAAGTTTATCACTTTCACCTCCGAAGATGGCCTGGCAGGCGATAATGTAGGAGCCATTGCGCAGGATCATGAGGGTAATCTCTGGTTTGGTTCTAACGGAGGTGGTGTGAGCCGTTATGACGGCGAGAGGTTTGTCAACTTCAGAAAAGAAGATGGCCTGGCAGACAATAGAGTGCGTTCCATTGTAGAGGATCGTGAAGGGAATATCTGGTTCGGGACTTATGGAGGCGGCGCGAGCTGCTATGATGGGGAGAAGTTTGTCACTTTCACCACCAAAGATGGTCTGGCGTCCAACTTGTTATGTTCGATCGTAGAGGACCGTGAGGGAAATCTATGGTTTGGGCCCTGGGCAGGAGGTGTGAGCCGCTACGATGGTGCGCGGTTCAGAACCTTTAACAACGAGGATGGCCTGGTGGCTAATATTGTATATTGTATTCTGGAGGATAGAGAAGGCTATCTTTGGTTCGGAACCGGAACAGGAGGTGTAAGTCGCTACGATGGTGTGCAGTTCAGGATCTTCACTACCGAAGATGGACTGCGATCCAATTGCGCGATACCTGTGTTGGAGGATCGGGAAGGGAATCTCTGGTTTGCGTCCTTTGGAGGGGGAGCAAGTCGTTATGACGGGAAGCAGTTTGTGATCTTCACCACCGAAGACGGCCTCGCAGATAATGATGTGATATCCATTTTGGAGGATAGGGAGGGAAACTTCTGGTTTGGTAGCTGGAAGGGAGGGGTAAGCCGTTATGATGGGAAGGAGTTCACCACCTTCACAGTTGAAGATGGACTCGGATCCAATTGGGTGAAGCCCATTGTGGAAGATCGAGAAGGCCATCTCTGGTTTGGGACTCAGGGTGGAATAAGTCGTTATGATGGGAAGGAGTTCGTCAACTTCACCGTCCAGGGTGGGCTGATGTGGTCCATAACCAAGCAAGATGCGCAGAAGGGCAATTGGGTGTGGTCCATTATGGAAGATAAGAAGGGTCATCTATGGTTTGGGACGGAGGTTGGGGGAGTCATTCAGTATGATGGCAAGGAGTTTACGATCTTCACTGCGGGAGGTGCGCTGGCGAACAATAGGGTATGGTGCATTTTGGAGGATCGGGAAGGAAATGTCTGGTTTGGGACAACGGAAGGAGTGAGCCGCTATGATGGAAAGGAACTGGTCACCTTCACCACCGAAGATGGCCTGACACACAATTCGGTGCAGTCGATTCTGGAGGATCGAGACGGGAATCTCTGGTTTGGGACTTTTGGAGGAGGTGTAAATATCTACGATGGTCTGGTGCTCCAGAGTCTGTCCAAGAAAGATGGTCTTGCCAACAATACGGTCTATCGGATGATCCAGGACCGAAACGGGGATATCTGGATCGGCTCAGATAACGGCGTCACCCGCTATCGTCCCAAGCATACTTCTCCTACTATCCACATCAAAGAAGTAATCGCTGATCAGAGATATGGGCCAGTCGGGGAGATTAGCTTACCATCATCTCAGAAGTTCATAGTTTTTGAGTTCCGAGGAAGGAGCTTGTCTACACATCCTGATAGGATAGCCTATGTATATAAATTGACTGGCTACGACTCTGACTGGCAGGTCACCTATACCGGTCGTGTGGAGTATCAGGATCTTCCGCTTGGTGAATATACCTTTGAGGTGAAGGCAGTTGATCGAGATCTAAACTATTCTGAACCGGCTACTGCAAGGGTAACCGTTGAGCCGGATCCCAGACTCGAAGCATTTGTTGAGGCATTGAGTGGGACACCGGACGAATTCGTGGGAAACAGCGAAGCCCTGCGCCGTGTCCAGGAGCAACTTATCGAAGTGGCTCCAACCGATATGACGGTGTTGATCTCAGGTGAAACGGGCACAGGCAAAGGTCTGGCTGCACGCACCATCCACGGGATAGGCCCGCGAAAGGCAGATCCATTCATCCAGGTCAATTGTGGAGCAATTCCAGAGAACTTAGTGGAAAGCGAACTTTTCGGTCACGAGCGAGGAGCCTTTACAGGCGCTGTCTCACGTAAGCTTGGCAAAGTTGAGCTTGCAGAAGGTGGCACGCTCTTCTTAGATGAGATCGGGGATCTGGCTATGACAGCTCAGGCGAAGCTCCTGAGGTTTTTGGAGGAGCAGACCTTCGAGCGTGTTGGGGGCACCGAGACCTTACAGGTCGATGTGAGGGTGATAGCTGCCACCAACCGTGACCTGAGGAAGATGGTTGAAGCAGGGACATTTCGGGAGGATCTCTACTTTCGCCTCCAGGGTTTTCAGATAGAGCTTCCACTCTTAAGTGAGAGACGGGAGGACATCCCGCTTTTGACCAAGTATTTCATGGAGCGTATGGCATCACATCTAAGCAAGGAAGTCACCCATCTAACCCCGGAAGCATTGTCTGTGTTTCAGTCGTACGACTGGCCTGGTAACGTGCGGGAGCTGGAGCATGCGGTGAAGCGGGCGGTGATCGTATGCCAGGGACCCGCGATCAGCCCGGAGGACATTGCCCTGGAATCGGGGTCGACAGAAGGAGGAGCTGCCGAGGAGATTCTCTCTTTGGAGGAGCTCGAACGCCATCATATCCGGAAGGTGTTGGAGCGAACCGGTTGGGTTATCAGGGGGAAACGTGGCGCTGCCGTATTGTTAGGCTTACCTCCTTCTACGCTTTACGATCGAATGAAGAAGCTGGGCATTGTACGGCCGTAGGGGCGGGATTTCGCACCATACATCGGAATACCGACTGCTGTACAAATAACTGTTAACTAATGAAATAAGAATATTATTGCCAAAATAAGCATCGGAATACCGACGCTGGGGAGGATTATCTTCCGCCGGTTAGAATACATTTGATCATCCTAAATTTATTGTGGACAGCCACTTGGAGCAAATTGCTTCGGGTGGCTGTTTTTTGGTACGAAAGTTGCGCATAGACTGTACGAAACCTGGGAGGAATGCAGATGCTGCGGCTTACGGTGATGTCACAGACGAAAGAGGAGGTGGTGCTAAGACTCGATGGCTGGGTATCGG
>CAZTBA010000194.1:0-11576 GCA_964611725.1 uncultured bacterium | reverse complement strand
ATATACATGAGAAGCTACACTCAGCGCTCGGTTCCGTAAATGGAAAGAAATCCGGGCGGAAGCGAACCTTCACATCCCTTCCGAAGACCTGTCGTGCAAAGGAGGATATTACACCTTTGAGATCCCTGAAAGTAACGTCCCTGTCGACATATAACCCCTCAATCTGATGGAAGACAGGGTAATGAGTAGCATCCGGTGTATCGTTCCTGTAACACCTCCCAGGAGATATTATCCTGACAGGAGGGATAGTCTTTTCCATGACTCTGATTTGAACCGGGGAGGTCTGAGTTCTCAGAAGCGTACCCGGCCAGAGGTAGAAAGTGTCTTGTACATCCCTTGCCGGGTGGTTCTCTGGGGTATTAAGTGCATCGAAATTGTAGTAATCGAGTTCCACTTCAGGCCCTCGGGCAACCACAAAGCCCATCCCACGGAAGATCCTTGTTACCTCCTCTGTTACTAGAGTAAGGGGGTGTTTTCTTCCGTAGAACGGAGTCCTACCAGGGAGGGATATATCCAATCCTCCCTTTCTTGCACTTGTTGAAGCCTTCTTAAGTTCATCGATCTTATTCCCTATATCTCGCAGCACCAAGTTCTTGAGTTCCCCGGCGAGTTTACCTGCCAGCGGCCTCTCCTCCTGTGGCAAACTTCCTATCACCCTCAGGATTGCAGTGATCCTCCCCTTACGCCCCAGGTACTTTACTCTCAGTTGCTTGAGTTTCTCGATATCTGAACAATCTTTTAACTCATTAAGGGCCTCTACCTTTACCTTTTCAACCTGTTCTGAAATAGGTTCCATTATACCCTTCTGTCAAAGCAAAACGGAATCAGCCGATATCAGGCTCTCATGCAAGCCGTATCTGATTCCGTCTCTAATTCTTAAAGGCTAGATTTTGCCTTTTCAACGAGAGCAGAGAAAGCAGTCGGGTCCGAAACAGCGAGGTCCGCCAGAACCTTTCTGTTTACGGCTACACCGGCCTTGCTCAGACCATAAATGAAGCGGCTATAGGAAAGTCCATTTAACCTGGCGGCGGCATTGATTCTGATATTCCAGAGATTTCTGAAGTCCCTTTTCCTATTTCTTCTATCTCTGTACGAGTACTGCAATGCCTTTTCTAAGCTTTCCCTCGCCACCTTATAATGATTCCCTCTTGCTCCATGAAATCCCTTCACTGAGCTAAGGATCTTCTTTTTTCTCTTTGAAGTGACACCTTTAACCCTTGCCATAACCTCCCCCGATGTAAAACTAAGCAACCAACATCCTCTTTATCCTTGCAGAATCGGCGCTATCGACCGTAGCCTTCTTCCTCAGGTTCCTTTTTCTTTTACGTGTCTTCTTTGCAAGTAGATGGCTCCTGTAAGCCTTGCTTCTCATAACTTTGCCGCTTCCGGTCACCTTGAATCTCTTTGCAGCACCCTTCTTTGTCTTGATCTTTGGCATTTATACAAGATCCTCCATTTTTTAAGATTTCGGAACGAATACAACGTTTATGCTTCTGGCCTCTGAACGTATAGAGCCTTCGATAGAAGCCAGATCTTTCAGATCCGAAATTACCCTGTTCAGGATATTTCCCCCGAGTTCCCTGTGTGCATTCTCCCTGCCGCGGAACTCAACGCTTACCTTAACCCTGTCTTTATGCTCAATGAAATTCTTTATGTGTTTGAGCTTAAACTGATAATCGTGCTCATCTATTTTGGGTCTCATCTGTATCTCTTTAAGATGGACCACATGCTGTCTCTTCTTGGCTTTACGCAGCTTCTTGTTCTGTTCATACTTATACTTGCCGTAATCCATTATCCTGCAAACAGGGGGCTTCGCTGTAGGTGAAACTTCAACGAGATCGAGACCATAGTCCTGAGCGATCTTCATGGCCTCTCTGACCGCCATCACTCCGATCTGCTTGCCGTCAGGATCTATAATCCTGACTTCAGGAACACGGATCTTGTTGTTGACTCTTGCTTCTCCTTTAATAGATGATCACCTCCAGTCAGGTTGTTTTACTTCCCATAGCCGGGATCGTGGTCTATCCAGATTCAGGATATGGTAAGTTTCTTCTCCTTTATTTCGTCCAGAGCCATTGTGGCGAAACTGTCGAGGCTGAATGTCCCCAGATCGCCCTTGCCCCTGGCGCGTATGGACAGCTTACCCTCTTCAGCCTCCCTTCGTCCAACCACAGCCATGTATGGGAGCTTTTGCTTTTCAGATTCCCTGATCTTGTATCCGAGCTTCGCACTCCTATCATTGAGCTCAGTCCTTATTGACATTCCCTTAAGCCTCCCTGTTACCTCACGGGCATATGGAAGCTGGACATCGGTTACCGGTATGACCACAACTTGCACTGGTGAGAGCCAGAGGGGGAAAGCTCCCGCATAATGCTCTATAAGCCCTCCGATGAACCTTTCCATAGAACCGAGCACAGTCCTGTGGACCATAACAACCCTCTTCGAACTCCCGTCAGGAGAAACATAATTCACATCGAACTTTTCAGCAAGGTTAAAATCGACCTGTATGGTCGGACCCTGCCAACCTCTCCCAAGGACATCCTCTAAGATCACATCTATCTTCGGGCCGTAGAAGACCCCCTGACCCGGATCCACTTCGTAGCTTAGTCCTTGACTCTGAAGGGCCCGTTCTAAGGTTTCAGTAGATTTTTCCCATATCTCATCCGATCCAAGAGATTTCTCAGGGCGTGTGCTTAGATATGTCTTAAACTTATAGCCGAAGGTATCCATCATAAACTTCACGAGATTCAGAACCCCTTTGATCTCGTCAAGGAGCTGCTCCTCGGTACAGAATATGTGTGAATCATCCTGTGTGAAGCCTCTAACTCTGAGCATTCCGGTGAGCACGCCCGATTTCTCATAGCGATAGACCGTGCCAAGCTCAGCATATCTTATAGGCAGATCTCTATAGCTCCTTATCCTGGTTTTAAATATCATTATATGGCCAGGACAGTTCATCGGCTTTACCCTGTAGGGTTGGCCATCTATCTCCATTTCTGAGTACATTGCATCGTAATTTTCAAGATGTCCACTTATCTTGTATATTTCATCACTGGCTATATGAGGGGTATAGATAAGCTTATACCCACGTTTAAAATGTTCCTCCTTCCAGAAATCTTCGATCGTATTTCTTATTATGGCACCGTTAGGATGCCAGTGTATAAGCCCAGACCCTATCTCAGGGTGAACGCTGAAAAGATCGAGTTCCCTGCCAAGGATCCTGTGATCGCGCTTCTTAGCCTCCTCAATCCTGTGGAGATAATCTTCAAGCTGTACCTCGGTTGGATAAGAGACCCCATAGATCCTCTGAAGCATTGGATTACGCTCATCTCCTCTCCAGTAGGC
This sequence comes from uncultured bacterium, assembly GCA_964611725.1. Classification (GTDB taxonomy): domain Bacteria; phylum Latescibacterota; class CAZTBA01; order CAZTBA01; family CAZTBA01; genus CAZTBA01. The sequence goes on along the minus strand of CAZTBA010000194.1, from coordinate 8,231 downwards.
CCCCGATGAACTTAGAAGCTTTACATGCTGAATCTTCCCAGTCGAAGCAACATGTGGCCCCCTGCAGAGATCTACGAAGTTCCCCTGCTGGTAGAAGCTTACCTCGCTATTATCCTCCATGTCTTCCAAGAGCTTGACCTTGTATGGCTCGCCAATATCCCTGAGAAGCCCCATAGCCTCCTCACGCGGTTTCTCCTCCCTGGTTATCTCAAGGTTCTCGTCGATAATCTTCCGCATCTCTCGCTCGATCCTTTCAAGATCTTCCGGCGAGAAGGGTTCAGGAACATCGAAATCATAATAGAACCCTTCTTCTATCGATGGACCTATTCCGAGTTTGGCCTCAGGGGAAAACCTCTTGACAGCCTGAGCGAGGATATGGGAACTCGTATGCCAGTATACTTCCTTACCTTCCCTGCTATCGAAAGCTACCAGATTCAGCTCGGAGTTTTCCGTAAGGGGGGTTGACAGATCAAGAAGCTTTCCTTTAACCTTCGCCGCAAGAGCATCTTCGAGAATTGATGGATCGATATCCTCGATTACTTCCTTTATCGTTGTCCCGCTCAAATACTCCTTTTCTAACCCGTTAAGAACTACCTTTATCTTTTCCATTTTAATCTTTCTTTAACTAAAGAAAACCGCCCTGGGGGCGGTGTTATAACAAAATACGGTTTACGAAACAAGTTCAAAAAGCAGCCCCCAGGATTATAACCTGATCAGAAAATCGTTCAAAATGCTGCGGGGAGCTTGTATTTTGTGAATTCATTAACTCACCCCCGAAGCTTATTACTAAGTTAAGTGAACCTCAAGAAGTAATATAAACACTGCTCTGGAAATTTGCAACACATTTTTCCTGTCTATGCTCATATACCCCAAGCCCTTCACTCAAAGCTAGTTAGACAGGGGATATGCTATGGTCAGGTTTGAAACCATTTATATGAGAAGCTATTACACTCACTGTCTATCTAACAAGCAGTATCCGCCCGTAGAGACATCCGGCGTCGGCCTTGAGCCGACAGATGTAAAGTCCACTTCCGAGTGGTACCCCGAGGTCATCTCGACCATCCCATCTCACAGAGTGCCATCCCGAAGTCTGAGGTGAATCCACCAGATTCCTCACCTTTCGTCCGACTATGTTATATATATCGACAGCTACCTCAGCATACCCCGGCAGGAAATAGCGAATAGATGTGCCCGGATTAAAGGGGTTGGGATAGTTCTTCGAGAGGAAAAGACCCTTCGGCAGATGAGAACGAACATCCGATTCGGCGGCAACATATGTGGGAGACATATGCTCTGAGTAATCACGGAAAAGCACGGCACGGCCCGAGCCATCGTAGTTCTGTGAATCCTTCGTCTCCCATACGAAACAGAGGAGATTGGGGGCCTCAGCGTCGGCTTCTGTCAGGGCCAGGCGACTGTCAGTGCCATAATTTTCACTGCTTAAACATATGGATTCCGATAATGGGCTTCCATCCACACTGAACGGTCTGTACATCGTGTAGGCTTTCCAGTGGGTCTTATAGGGAGCCTCATATGCATCCTCGTAGCAGAAATGGATCGTATGGTTGCCGTTGTGCACCTCAATATCTGCATCCTTCTGCATCCCGAAATTGTGTTCAGATGTCTGAATATCGTCCGTCATCGAGGTGCCATCCGGATTAAATATCCTGAAGAAAGACCCTTTGAAGTTACCATCGGTCCCATCACCGTTATCGGTATAGGGGAAATCCTGCCAGGAAACCACGAAGGTCCCGTCACTGAAGACAGCCACCTCAGGATACTCCTGGACGAAGGGAACGGGGTCATCAGAGGACAGGTCGCCGTTGGCTCTCCGGTCACCGTCGAAGAGAAGAACCGGAGGCGTCGTTTCGGTTACGTTCGAGCAATCGTAGCACTGGAAGAATATATCCCTGTCATTTTTATCGACACTTTGATCATATCTCTCACTGTGCCAGACAACCGTAAGGACATTGTTCCCGTCGAACTGGCCGTTGACCTGGGCCTTCTGCGTCTCTGATTGTGCCCCCAAGGGCAGTATGCCACAAAGAGGCTGTCCATCCTTACTGAAAAATCTCATGTATCCGACATTACCGGATGCATGCCAGCCTATGAAGAACTCGTCGTTGGCCGGATTGATAGCCACATCGGGTCGATTCGCCCCACCCATATCCTCAGCAGGTGTAGGCTCAAGCAAGAAACTCTCCTGACCATCGCTGCATGAAACAATGGTATAATAGACATTCCCGTTCTGTTCCCAGGTCACCACGAAATTTCCCGTCGAAGGAACTGCTTCCAAGCTCGCAGTATCAGTGCCAGGCCCAGTCCTGTAGAATTCCCTGAAGGATTCCCGATCGTAGCTCACAGCGAACACCAGTTCTTCACCACCGGATGTCTCAGACTCAAATACAACCAGGACCGTGCCATAGCGGTTTATGGCGATGGTAGGGCTATCCTGGTGACCTTGGGTGGTTGCGTTGATCTGAACCGCTTCTTCGTAAACAATCTGGGAACCCGCAGTCGTGGCAAGTAGAGAAATCACCATAAAGGTGATCAAGCCAAAGGCACTCAGACTATATTTCATGGATATCTCCATCCCGTCATGACGGTTACTATGTAAGGAAATCCTGAACTGGCAAGAATTTATGGAGAAACCTTCTCTTTTGCAAGGATTAAATCGGATACCTGAAGATTTCCGGGACTCGTCACAAAAAGTGCTTGTGTAAATCGATTTTATGACGTATGATATAGTTGTTTTTTTCATTGAAACCAAACTTGAGGTTATGAATTCTGAAGGAGATCATAAGGATGAAGATCAGAAAGGCGGTTATACCGGCTGCTGGACTTGGCACAAGGTTCCTGCCGGCCACGAAGGCATTGCCGAAAGAGATGGTTCCCATAGTTGATAAACCCGCTGTACAGTATATAATTGAGGAGATAGTGAGCGCCGGCATAGAAGATATCCTGATAATAACTGGTAGGGGTAAGAGGGCCATAGAAGATCATTTCGATAAATCATTTGAGCTTAATTTTGTCCTCAAGGAAAAAGAGAATGAATCTATCCTTGCGGCACTTGAGAACATCGAGAAGCTTGCTGATATACACTACGTCAGACAGAAGGAGGCACTTGGGACAGGGCATGCCATTTTGAAGGCCAGAAATCACGTGGGCGATGAGCCTTTCGCAGTTCTCTTTGGAGATGACCTTGTAAGGTCCAAAGTCCCCTGCATAAAACAGCTTGTGAAACTCTACGACAAGTACAGTGCTTCCATACTGGCTGTCCAGAGGATACCAAAGGATAAAACAAGCAGCTACGGTATAATAGATGGAAAAAACATAAACGATGTCCACCTTGTGGAGCGTCTCATCGAGAAACCTCCTCCCGAAAAAGCCCCTTCGAACTTTGCTCTTCTGGGAAGGTATATATTCGAACCGGACATATTTGAGATCCTTGAGCAGACCCCTTTTGCTGAGAACGGAGAGCTTCAGCTCACAGATGCCATAAACCTCATGGCATCCCAAAAGGCTGTCTATGCTTATGAAATAAAGGGTGAATGGTTCACTGTCGGCGATCAGTTCTCATATCTGAAAACAAGCGTAGAATTTGCCCTTGAAAGGGAAGATATAGGAACAAAGCTTAGGAAATATATTATAGACCTGGCTGAAAAGCTTAAAACGGAACATCCTGAGAGAAAATAGGAAGGTACCGGACAAAAATGGATAAGGGGGAGGTGGGTGTTGAGCCGTCAGCTTCCGGCTGACTGCCTATGGTTGACTACCGAACGCTTATGGAATGAGATCCAAACGACAGCTATTTTCTGGATAGAGGAGATATTTCATAGTCCATCGAAGTGCGTACCAGGTCTGTATGTCACCATCCAGCAACGGTTTTCTCGACAATTTCCTCGGCGATCATTTCAAGAGCAGAATCCAGTCCCTCTTGCCTCTCTTCAGGGGAACCTGTGGTAGAACCATAGACACCCCATCCTTCGATTCTCTCCTCACTCCATATATCCCTTCTCTTCTTCTGATCTCTAAGTGACGCGACTACGCTTACCCGGATTCTCCACTCCTCCACTTCTTCATTAGCATTGTATGTAAAGGGGGATTCCACTATCCTAACGATTTTCCCTCCCAGTATCGAGTCAGCTTCTTCTGAGTTAACTACCCTGAGGGTATTATCTGCTGCGAGTGCTGACGCTACAGCATCGGCGAGTTCATACTCTATCCCGGGTATAACGAGTTCATCTTCCTCATTCTCAAAGGGAGGAACGAATACCGTCTTAAGATATGAAGGAAGTGCCCCCCCAGTTGTGGAGTAATGCGAGCACCCCACGGAGAGAAGGGCAAAAGCCAGAAAAAAAATACGGATTTTTGGTGTATCTCTCACCTGATAAGGACCACCCTTTCTATAGCTTCAAAGTCACCTATTTCCAGTTTGAGGAAATAGACCCCTGTTCCCACACTTCTCCCCTCAGAATCCCTCCCATCCCATTCGACGGAATAAAGCCCAGGGGCCTTGCGCTCATCCACCAGCTTTCGAACTTCCTGACCGAGCATGTTATATATGATAAGCTGAGAAGAAGGCAGTTCCTCATCTACCTTGGGTTGAGGGACGTAAAACCTCACAAGTGTCGAGGAGTTAAATGGGTTTGGGAAAGCCATGAACTCCCCTTTAACCCCCAGTGAGTCGCCCATCGTCGATCTAAATCTGTCGGAATAATTCCCCGTTCCCACGATAAGGGAAAGCCCCAATGTGCCCTGAGAGGTCGCAGGTTTCAGCACAGAAGTCCCGTTTTCGTCCATATGTATGCTTTCGAAGCTATCGAGATTGAAAAGCGAAACTTCGAAATCCCTTGGTATATCATGTAAGCCTTTGATCTCCAAAGTTATATCACTGATTATCTCAAGTTTATAATTAAGCTCCAAATGCCAGCTATGCCCTTCAGACGGGGGCTGGTAGTCACCCGCATAATTCCCCGGATTGAGTTCCCAGTTGCCATGTGGGAAATATAGAGATAGACTTTGATCTTCGGATGGCGGGGGCTCAGCGAAATCCCTTCTGTCCCAGAGCAAGGACGAACCCTCGGATACACCTGCGAAATTGTCCACATCGCTTAGACCGGAAGATGAAGCTGATATTTTGAGCTGCCATGTATAGAAGGGAGCCGCCAGATGAGTTTCGGTCGAATATTCGGACGGAGGGATTTTAAGGACAACCTCGCTATCGGAAATGTTCTTCACCTGGTACCCCTCCCATGGCACCAGGGCATATACCCTCTGATAGCCATCTCTGTCAAGATGCCAGGGGACCTCAACATCATTGGGATGACCGCTCTCCTCAAGGATTGTCGACCAGCTCACGGGAAAAGCGAACGGACATCCTATCGTGTTCCATCCCGGAGAAAGAGATATCCGATGGCTAAGGTCGGTTCTGACCGAAAGTCCTGTGATTATCTTAGTCTCCAGCCTCTGAAGATCCCCTACCCGGAAACCCATCCCAGGATCTAAGGGAATGGAATCGAGGTCCTCTGGAGAGGAATCATCCTGAAGGAAATCGAGCTTAAGTGGAAGTGAAACAATCTTTGAGGGATCGCCATTCTGGATTTCCGAAAGCCTTCTCCTGAGCTCAGTTTCCGGCACCCTCACGGGGATCGATAGGGGAACCGTGTCTGGATATCCGTCCGGGTAGAAAGCTTCGTTCCGACCATCTGAGGCCCTTATATAAAGCTCGATACCCCTGAATGTGGCGAACTCCTGGGGGATAGATCCTTTGAAGGTTCCATCTCCCTGAACTGACATCGGGCTTATCCGGAATTCCTTTTCACCCCCCTTGCGATAGAAAATCTCAACAGTGATGTCCTCTAAGGGAGCTTCGTCCTTCACCCTTGCTGTGAGGTTATAGCTATCGCTGTATACAGCTTCCCCGGCACCTGTCATATCAATCACGGGAGGAAATCTGTCTGGCTCGATAACGAAATAGTAATCATCATCCAGGATATTCGCCTTCAGCGAAAGATCTTCAGCCATGATGTGTACTACTACAGTATCTGCGTGGGAAAATACCAGGTTATCCAGGGAGCAGTTCACCTCACAGGAGAGTTTATCTCCAGTGACCAGGAGTTCCGGCGAGAATTCGTTCCCGTTAATTCTGAGATCGACATCTATGGATGAAATATCGATCCCCGCTCCGTCATCTTTAAGCTTAAGCCAGATTTTTTCAATATCAATCGGGACCCCATCCTCCCCTACTTCAGGGAAACGATCAGCTATATAAGGGCTACCTTTTTCGTCGTGGAAACAGATCTGCAAGGCTCCGCTTCCAGAGATACGGGCTTCCATAGATCCTTCCGAATCTGAGGCACCCTCGAGTCTCTGCCACCCCTTTCCCCTGGAAGGAAGAAACATTAAGAAGAGCTTTTTATCTGGGATCGCCTCCAATATCCTTTCGGGGAGAGATAACCAGACGGAGAAGTCTACCTGGTTTCCCAAACCATCGGGGACCTCAAGGCTATAAGTCTCTCCTGATCCTATAGCTCCAGGAGGCAGAGCTACGGAAGTTCTGGCAATACCAGCTTTCAAATGGAAACTCTTAAGGCTCGTATCGGGAGGTACATATACCCTCAGATTCTCATAGAGGAGGTTAACTCCTCCCCCGGCGCTGACATCAAAGATTTCGAACGATGCGAAGGACCAAAGCTCGGTCACAAATCTATATACAAGAGGTTTGGCACGGTTGGGTTCTGGAGAGAGGTCTGAAGCCGATATTTCGACTACTACCGTGTCGCCATTTTCGAAAAGGAATCCGGGAACAACCTTCACTTTGTAGGCTGATATATCCCCGTCGTAGTAAAAGCCGCTTATACCCGCCTTGTAAGATCTCTCCTTAAGCTTTACCGAAACGTTCTCTAAATCCACGCCATAGCCCCCATCGGACACCGTGAATTCCAGAGAAAACGAAGTCGAAACCTCATTGTCCCCGGGCGCCGGAATCAGAGATAATAGGTCGATCCTCGGAGGTACATCGTCCTTCGGAGAAATAGGCCCTGCAAGCTCTCCAAGCCTACCCTCATTTCCACTTTGATCCACCGCTGTGACCCCATAGAAGTACTCGCTACCATTCTTTGGACTTCCATCAACAAATGAAGTTTCATTTGTCCAGCCTATAACCCCGAGATCATATCTCTCCCTCCCCATACCTATTTCAGAACGGTAAACAAGGTAATGGTCGAGTCCAGGTATATCGAGTGGTTCCCATGATATCCTGATCCACCCGGTCTCGTTCGACTTCACATCTTCAACCTTGATACTTCTGACTTCGGGTACGGTCTCCCCAGAAATCTCCTCATCTGATGGATATGCGACACCCACCCAAAAGCCTAAGTTTGAGAGAAGTAAGCATAATACTACCAGACAAAGATCTGAAACTCTCAAGAATCTCATACACCTATCCCAAGAACATGTCAACGAGTTCAAACAACTCCTCACCGGATCTGACCCACCTGATCCTTCCATCCTTTCGAAACCAGGTCATCTGCCTTTTGGCATACCTTCTTGTACTCAGCTTCATTAGGTCAGCAGCCTCGCTCAGGGGGCATCTTCCGTGCAGATAATCTATTATCTCCTTGTACCCAAAGGTCTGAAGCGAATTAAGACTGGGATCATATCCCATACGGAGGATTTCCTTAACCTCTTCCACGAGCCCTTCAGATATCATAAAATCAACCCTTTTGTCTATCCTCTCGTGTAGGAGATCCCGGTCCACCTTCAAGCCGATCATAAGGATATCCGCGTCGAGTCCCGTACCCTTATAGGTTCTCTGGAGATCAGATATTGGCCTCCCTGTAAGGTGGTAAACTTCCAAAGCCCTGGAAATCCTCTGGAAATCATTAGGGTGAACCCTCGAAGCCGTCTCTGGATCAACTTCGGACAGTCTTCTGTGAAGCTTTTCTATGCCAATAGATTGTACTTGTAATTTTAAGTATCTTCTAAATTCAAGATCACGCGAATCGAAATTGAACATGCCATCCACGAGGGCCCTCAGGTAGAGTCCAGAACCCCCGACAAGAAGTGGCAGTTTTCCCTGCCCTCCGATTTCATTTATTGCAGCCCTCGCCTCCTGGCTGTACCTCCCGGCGCTGTAGTCCTGGTCGGGGTCCACTATGTCTATCATATAGTGCTTTACGGTTTTCCTCTGAACTTCGGTCGCTTTGGCAGTTCCTATGTCCATATAC
>CAZTBA010000193.1:0-11589 GCA_964611725.1 uncultured bacterium | reverse complement strand
GTACAGCACCCTTTTCCTGACTCCAGTAGTGCTTATCCTTGGCGAGATAGTGCCAAAATCATTTTTCCAGGCACACCCTGAGGAACTTACGCTTATAGCATCGCCGCTTCTCTACTTTTTTCATTTAGTTTTAAACCCGATCGCCTTCATAGTCTCCGGCGCTGCTAATGCCCTTCTTTCAGCCCTGGGACTAAGGAAAACATATCATAGCCCCTATGTGACCAGGGAGGAAGTAGTAGCGCTGGTGGCAGAGAGCCAGAGGGCAGGATTTTTCGACGCATACGGTGGCGAGATGATACGCCGTATGTTCGATTTCGGAGAGACAATAGCAAGGGATATTATGGTCCCAAGGAACAGAATTGTTGGCGTAAGCGCTAGCTCCTCCGTGAAAGAGACTGTGGAGACTATGGAAAGGAGCGGGCTTTCGAGGCTCGTGGTCTGGAAGGATTCAGTAAAGCCGATGGGGGTAGTTTATTCGGGAGATCTGCTCTCCACTGAAGATATGGATGGACCGATATCAGATCTGGTGGCAAGTATAGGGACGGTGAAAGATACCGAGAGGGCCTATTCGATACTCGGAGAGCTCAGGCTTAGCGAACACCACATGACCTTTGTAGAGGACAAATATGAGAACTTCATTGGAATCGTCACGCTGAGAGATATTTCAGAACGGATAATCGGCGGAGTGAGTAATGGATCGAAGGATCGAAAGTCTGTGAGTTAATGCGAGGGAGAGATCATTGAAGAAGTTTATACTGCTTCTGATCGGCCATACGGAAGAGATGCATAGGGAGCTTGTCGAGTGGTTTGAAGGGGACGATTTCCATGTTATGGCTAGTGATAGCGTCAAAGCAGTTGCGGGTTTTATAAGAAGGGGCGAGGTGGATCTCGTTATGTCCGGACCCGGGGTGTCGCCCGATGATCTGTCTCAACTTGTTGAGGCGGTAAATGTGAGCTGGCCACAGAGTAGCATAGCCCTTGCTATGGATCCCTCATGGCGTGCCGAGGACCTGAGGCTCAAACAGCCCGGGGTAAATTATTTCTTTGAAATGCCGCTGAGCAAAGAGGCCGTGGCGGATTTCATATCGAAAGTGATAGACAAGCGCATGCTTATAAGGGAATGTGGCATAGTCGGCCATTCTGAGGCTATAAAAAGCGTTATGGAGACCGTGATCCAGGTCGCGCAAACCAATGTGAGCATCCTTATAACAGGTGAAACTGGCACCGGTAAGGAACTCGTTGCAAAGGCAATACACCAGCTCAGCCCCAGAAGAGAGAACCCCTTTATACCGATAAACTGCGCAGCTATCCCTGAGAGCCTAATAGAGAGCGAGCTTTTCGGACACGAGAAGGGTGCCTTTACCGGTGCCATATCCCGTCGGAAGGGGGCATTCGAAATGTCCCACGGGGGCACTATCCTCCTCGACGAGATCGGCGATATGCCTCTTGTGACACAAGTTAAAATACTTAGGGCACTTGAGGATAAAGAGATAAGGAGGGTCGGTGGATCAGAGACCATAAAGGTCGATATAAGGGTGCTCGCATCGACTAACATCGATCTGCAGAAAGCCGTCGATGAGGGGAATTTCCGCAGGGACCTCTACTACCGGCTTAAAGTTGTCGAGATAAAGATTCCACCTCTCAGGGAGCGGAGGGGGGATATTCCCCTGCTTCTAAATACCTTCATTGAAAAATATGGGAAAAAACACAAGGTACAGTTCTCAGGTTTTTCGGAAGGGGCCATGGACACACTTGTGAACTACTCCTGGCCTGGAAATGTCCGAGAGCTTGAAAATCTTGTCGAGAGCGTTGTTGTACTCTCAAAAAAAGGAAAGATAGCATCCGAAGATATAATAGGGTATCTAGATGAGCGGATAAGGGAGGAGCGGAACCTCCCGGCTTGGTCGGGAGACATGTCTGAAATCTTTAATATGGAATTTCTATACAGGACACTCCTTTCCCTCAAGATGGATATGGACGAGATGAAGAATATGCTCCGCGGAATCATCGCAGACAGGGGCAAAGAGGTTCGCCAGCCAGTGTACAGAACCGCCTATACCGATTACACAGAAGAGGTCCTGCCCGATTCCCCGGAGGAATCTAACGGGGAAAAACTTAAAACAATGGCAGAGGCCGAGCGTGACGCTATAGAAGAGACATTGCGGAGGGTGGGCGGCAACAGGAAAAAGGCTGCCGAAGCCCTCGGGATCGGTGAGAGAACCCTCTACAGGAAGCTCAGAGACTATAACACCCAATGAAGTCCACAGAACCCTTCCTGCCATAATGACATACCTGGGCAGCAACCCCACATCTTCTTTTAATCCATTCTGAAGTTATAAGATATTGTAAATTAAGGATATATTTATAAATGTTCCTTATTGGCATGGAAATTGCAATCTGTAAGGACGAAAGTAGAAGATCCTGAAAAGTGATGGTTTGCAGTGTGTTTGAAAGGAGGTGTTTTGAAATGCTATTCTTTGATCCTTTAGAGGAGATGTCGGATCTCCGCAATGCGGTAAATCAGATCTTTGAGGGTTTTGCATCCGGCCGCAGATGGACTGGCTTGAGGAGGTTTCCTCCCATAGAGCTTTCCGAGGAGGATAACAAGTTTGTTGTGGTAGCAGATGTACCTGGCGTAAGCAAGGATGATATCAGCTTGAATCTGACCGGGAATCTGCTCTCCATATCCGGCCACAGGAATATGCAGAAGCCTGCTGAGAACGCCTCCCTGATAAGGACGGAAAGGCGTTCTGGCGAGTTCAAGAGATCTATAGAGCTTCCCTCCCTTGTGGATGGAAATAATATAAAGGCCACTTTGAGGAACGGAGTCCTTAATCTGGTTCTGACGAAGAGGGAGGAATCCAGGGTCAAGAGCATACCGATAGAATCATAATGTCTTAGGAGGTGATACGTTATGGCTAATAAGGAGAAAGAATTGACCAGAAAAGAGATAGATAGGACCTCATGTGTTATACCCGTTGTCGACGTTTACGAGACCGAAGGTGGCGTCTTCATTATGTTCGATATGCCGGGAGTTCCCAAGGAAAACATAGATGTCCACATTTCCCGTGATGAGCTTGAAGTAACCGGCAAGATCGAGAGGGAGGAAAGGAAGGGAAGTGTGCTTTACAGTGAAATATGTCATAGTGATTACGGCAGGACCTTTACCCTTCCAGAAGTTATTGACAAGGAAAAGATAACTGCTAAGCTTGAAAACGGTGTCCTGACGCTTACGCTTCCCAAAGTTGAGAAGGTAAAGCCCAAGGAGATTTCCATATCAGTAGAAGCATAATCCTTGTAGGGTCGGGAGAGACGTTAGCTTCCCGACCCTTTTCATTTTATTGGAACTTTTGGACAGAGATTTCGTAGATTATTCTATGATTACATTTTCATACTCTTCTTATCATTGAGTATACTGACACGAGTTACTGAAAAATAAGAGTTTATAGAGTTATTCTATCTTTTAACGTAAATCTTTTTGAAGGGGGACACCATGGAGAAGTTCGGTAGGTCTTTTCTCGTAGTAATTCTTTTGGTCACAGTGGGAGTTTTTGCCGGGATTATCTTTTCGTCGGACCTTGAATGGATGCAGCGTGGTCTTGCTGTGGAGAGGGCTAAAGAGACAAAGCTCGGATCTACAGAAAAGATAAGCGCCGATATGTCTGTCTTAGAGAAGATAAACGAGAACTCCAGGGCTATTGCACGTGATGTTGTGCCTGTAGTTGTAAGTATATCGAGCAAGAAGGTAGTGAAACTCGGAGATGAAAGCTCCTCGGAGAACTGGCCTTTCAAGGATTTTTTTGGAGAGGATTTTTTCAAGCACTTCCAGGTGCCAAGGGAACAGGTTCAGAGAGGTCTCGGATCAGGTGTAATAGTAAGCAAGGAGGGATATATACTCACCAACAACCATGTGGTTGATGGTGCAGACGAACTGAAGGTCACTCTGAGTGACAAGAGGGAATTCGAGGCTAAAGTTGTGGGCAGAGATCCTCTTACTGATATAGCGGTTGTGAAGGTAGAAAGCAAAGATCTCCCCGTCGCGCGGCTTGGAGATTCGGATGATATGCAGGTAGGGGATATAGTCTATGCAGTCGGCAACCCGCTTGGGCTTACATCGACTGTAACCCAGGGTATAGTAAGTGCCCTTGGAAGAAAGGTCGGGGTTATAAAGGATAGCTTCGGTATAGAGAATTTCATACAGACCGATGCGGTTATCAACCCTGGGAATAGTGGCGGACCCCTTGTGAACATAAAAGGAGAGGTGATAGGAATAAATACTGCCATAGCTACAAGATCCTGGCGTTATGAAGGCTATGGCTTTGCAGCGCCCGTAAACCTTGCCAGGAAGATAATGCGTGACCTTATAGATAAGGGCAAAGTTGTAAGGGCCTTTCTTGGTATAGCTATGAGCGATATAAATGAGGATATGGCGAGAGCCCTCGGCCTCGAAAAGCCTAAAGGTATTCTGGTACAGGAGATAATAGGCAAACCCGCAAGGGAATCCGGAATAAAGCCGGGGGATGTGATAATCGAGATAGATGGTCAGAAGATCAACCGTGCCAACCAGGTTCAGACCATGATTGCCAAAAAGAGCCCTGGTGATAAGATATCTGTAGGGCTTATAAGGGAAGGTAAGGACAAAAAGATAGAGGTAACACTTGGCGAGAAGGAAGCAGAAGAGATAAGGGTCGTCTCATCTGAACATAGCGAGTTCCAAGACCTGGGGATCTCAGTCCAACCGCTTACCAAAGAGTTCGCCGAAGGTGTCGGTTATGAAGGAGATGGAGGTGTTGTGATTTCCCAGGTAAAGCGCCATAGCCCGGCCTTTGAGGCAGGCATCATCGAGGGAGATATAGTGCTTAAGGTCAACAGTGAATCGACAAAATCAGTAAAAGACTTCAAGGCGAAAGTCTCCGATGCCAAGGGGGGAAGTGTGGTCCTGTTTTTCATCTGGCGAGAAGGACATACCTCCTTCGCTGCTGTGAAAGTCCCGAAATGATATAAATGAAAGGGGGTAGATCAGGATGGACAGAAAGAAGCTCGATTACTTTACGAAGCTCATCCTGAGAGAGAAGGAAAGGACGATAGAAAATATATCTTCCTACGGAAGAGACTTTAAGTATATAGAACCTAAGGCCTCAGAATATGGTGAAAATGCCAGCCTTGGCGGGAGAAAAGAGTTTCTGACCAATCTCGCTGACCTCGAATCCAAAGAGATCAAGGAAGCAAATAAGGCGCTCAGAAGGATATTTAAGGGGACCTATGGTATATGTGTCCGCTGTGGATCGGAAATACCCGAAGAGAGGCTCGAGGCACTTCCAACGACCGAACTGTGTGTAAGCTGTAAAAAGTTGGAAGAAGATAGGGAATTAGCCAGGAGAGAGCGTAGGAGCCCCTGGCGTACGGCCCTTGCCGCTGAAGTCCCGGTGAATAATACCTCCTGGGGCGAAGATGAGAATGGCTTTGATTTGACATAATGGCATATAACTGCCGATATGGCGGTAAAACCTGATGCATTGCCATGTTGGCACCCCATCCCGTTGCCCTATTTATGTAAGGTAGCGGGATTTTTTATTGTAAGCTATTCTCTATCAATATCTTACATTTTTTTGCCCGAATTTTGGCACAGATGTTGCTGAAATATTAGAGTGAAAATAGTTGGATTATGGAGTTTTTTGGGAAAGACAATTTTAAAGGGAGGTGTTTAGTATGGCACTTATGAGATGGAGACCTGGTTTGGGTCTGTGGAGCAGTGGCAGGAACATCTTTGACGATCTCCAAGACGACATCAACAGGGCTTTCTATTCCTTCTGGTCCAGTCCTCCGACTACCCGTGAGAGTCGGGATCTCGGTGAGAGGTCCTGGAGCCCGAGGGTGGATGTGGAAGAGACAGATAAGGAAATCTCAGTTATCGCTGAACTTCCTGGAATGTCGAAGGAAGAGATAAAGATTGATGTCAAGAACAACACGCTCACCTTAAGCGGTGAGAAAAAGCATGAGAAGGAGACCAAAGAAAAGAGCTACTACCATCTTGAAAGGCGATATGGGTCTTTCCAGAGGTCTTTCATGATCCCTTCAGATATAGACAGTGATAAGATAAAGGCTTCTTACAAAGATGGTATCCTCAAGGTTACCCTCCCGAAGACTAAGGGAAGCGAAACCAAGAGGATCGATGTAAATGTCGAATAGATTTCGATTTCTGGAAACTATCGTAGCGTCCGGGGGAAATCGTCCCCCGGACGTTATTAGAAATGGGAGGAGAGGACGATGAGTAAAGTTATAGGAATAGATCTTGGGACGACGAACTCCTGTGTGGCTGTTGTGGAAGGCGGCGATCCCATAGTGATACCGAATTCTGAAGGAGGAAGGACTACACCTTCCGTTGTGGCTTTCACCAAGAACGACGAGAGGCTTGTAGGACAGCCTGCCAAAAGGCAGATGGTAACAAATCCCAATAAGACCATATTTTCGATTAAACGTTTTATGGGAAGAAGGTACGATGAGGTCCCTGGAGAGATAAAGGAAGTGCCGTTCGAGATCATAAGGGGGAAGAACGACCTGGCTGTAGTGAAAGTGGATGACAAGGAATATAGCCCACCTGAGATATCGGCTATGGTTCTGCAGAAGATGAAACAGACGGCTGAAGATTACCTTGGGGAGAAGATAAATAGGGCAGTTATAACGGTACCTGCTTATTTTAACGATAGTCAGAGAAAGGCAACGCAGGATGCTGGCACTATAGCCGGTCTTGAAGTCTTGAGGATAGTAAATGAGCCAACCGCTGCGTCTCTGGCTTACGGTCTTGACAAGAAGAAGGAGGAAAAGATAGCCGTATTTGACCTTGGAGGCGGCACATTCGATATTTCGATACTTGAGATTGGCGAAGGTGTTTTCGAGGTTAAGTCAACCAATGGTAATACCCATCTTGGAGGAGATGACTTCGATGCCAGGGTGATAAGCTGGCTGGCTGAGGAATTCAAGAAGCAGGAGGGCATAGATCTCAGAAAAGACCCAATGGCCCTTCAGAGGCTCAAGGAAGCTGCTGAAAAAGCCAAAATAGAACTTTCTTCTTCGGCTCAGACTGATATAAATCTTCCGTTTATTACGGCCGATGCCAGTGGCCCGAAACATCTGAACATAACCCTCACGCGTGCCAAGTTCGAACAGCTTGTCGATGACCTCGTTGAGAGCACTATACCTCCGTGTGAGCAGGCTTTGAAGGATGCGAAGCTTTCACAATCCGATATAGACGAAGTCATACTCGTTGGTGGTATGACGAGAATGCCGAAAGTCCAGGAAACCGTGAAAGAGTTCTTTAGGAAGGAACCTCACAGGGGTGTGAACCCCGATGAGGTAGTGGCTGTAGGCGCTGCCATACAGGCAGCTGTCCTTACAGGTGATGTGAAGGATGTGCTTCTGCTCGATGTGACACCCCTTACGCTCGGCATAGAAACACTGGGTGGGGTCTTCACAAGGCTTATAGAGAGAAATACGACTATACCTACAAAGAAGAGCGAAACTTTCACCACCGCGGCCGATAGCCAGACTTCCGTGGAGATACACGTACTCCAGGGGGAACGACAGATGGCGGCTGACAACCGCACTATCGGTCGGTTTCACCTCGATGGCATACCACCTGCTCCCAGGGGCATGCCTCAGATAGATGTAACTTTCGATATGGATGCCAATGGCATCCTAAATGTCTCTGCCAAGGATAAGGCCACTGAGAAAGAGCAGAGCATAAGGATCGAAGCTTCGAGCGGACTCAACAAAGAGGACATCAATGGGATGGTCAAAGAGGCCAAGGAGCATGAGTCCGAGGACAGGAATAAAAGGGAGGCTGTGGATGCGAGGAACCAGGCCGATCAGCTTGTCTATCAGACCGAGAAGAACCTGAAGGAGATGGGAGATAAGCTTGACCCCGAGACCAAATCCAAGATCGAGGCCGCAATAGGAAGGGTCAAAGAAGCCCTCAAGGGATCCGATGTGAACGAAATAAAATCGGCGTCTGAGGCCCTGACCCAGGCCTGGCATCAAGCTGCAAGCAAGATGTATGAGAGCACGACCTCTGCTGGTGCTGGTACACCAGGTGGTGAAGCTAGAGCACCAGGGTCTGGACCTTCCGAAAAGAAGCCCGGAGGTGAGAAGAAGGACGAAGGTGGCGCGGTCGATGCTGACTTCGAAGTTGTGGAGTAATCATCATGTGTCCTGAAACTTCCATTTTTTCGGAACCTTTCAGGACACATGTTTGTTCAAACGTCGAAGTTTTCTGGGGACCGGGGATGACCTGAGCGTTCTTCCGGCAAGAGGAGATGAACATTGAGTTCTATCGGATAGCCCATCTATAAGGAGCCCTGCGGCGAGAGGCTGGAAAACGTCATGCTCACCGTACAGGGCTCTATTTTTTGGGTATTGTCTGTCTGTTTTTCCTTGATTTTCTGCACTTTAAGCTTTAGATTAGACGCCTGACATTGAGATCATTCTATGTTCGGGAGGAAGAGTATATGCCTACTTATGATTACGAATGTGTGAAATGTGGCCATCGCTTCGAGATTTTCCAGAGCATAGCAGCTCCGCCGATCCGGGAATGCCCTGAATGTGGCGGCGAAGTCAGGAGGCTTATAAGTCCCGGGGCCGGATTTATATTTAAGGGATCGGGGTTTTATGCGACCGATTACAGAAGTGAGAGCTATAGAAAGGAAGCTGAAAAGGAGAAATCGGTAGGGTCGTCAGATAAGTCGAAGGGCAGTTCTGAGAAGTAAGGGAAGAGATGAGGATCATGTACTGTCGAAATGTTTCAAAAGGGAGGGGCTGAGATGACATTTGTCTGCTTGCTTATATGTAGTTTGCTGCTCGGGGCCTCGGTAGGGTGTTCCGAAGAGAAACCCGGACAACTCTACCTCAAGGGAAAGATAGCCTTGGGGGAAATGCAGTATGATAAGGCTGAAAGGGTTTTTAAAAAGGTCATTACATTGTACCCTGACGCTGAGCAGGCCGACAGCAGCTTCTCAGCTCTGGCAAATATCGCAGGCAAAACCGGTGAAAAGGATGAACTGGTGGCTTTCTGTGAGGATTTCCTTAAAAGACATCCTGAGAGCAGAAACTCATACAGGGTCAAAATGGTCCTTGCCGATGTCGTGGATAGGGAAAAGTCCCTCGAGATTTACAGGGAGCTTTTCGCCAAAGCTATTGAAGATGTGGGAAATCTTGAGGATATCGACAGGGCCGAGGGCATACTTACTTTGTTTGCCGAGAAGTTTCCCGAAGATGAAAAAGCTGATGACGCCCTTTCCGCCCTCGCTCAGATAGCTCAGGCTAAAAAGAGAGAGCTTCTGGCCATATCGAGATATCAGGAGCTCCTCGACCGGTATCCTGAAAGCGAGCTGGCCTACAAGGCCCAGTTTATGATAGGGTTCATATATTCCGAGGATCTCAGCAATTATCCGAAAGCCAAAGAGGCTTACCAGAAGGTCATAGATAATTATCCCGATAGCGAAATAGTTCCTGCAGCAAAATGGATGCTTAAGAACATGGGCAAGAGCCTTGATGATCTTGGAATACTCAAAGACTCCGATAAAAAGTGAACAAAGAGGCAAATTTCGGAGCTTACCTTTTTGATTTTCGGGAGGAGTGATGCTACCACAGGATATTGTAGAGCTAAACGAGAGAATCACTCAGGAAAGCATTTTCGTCGAAAAAGTTGTTTCCGAGATTGGAAAGGTCATAGTCGGACAGAGACATATGATAGAGGGCCTACTTATAGGTATACTCTCGAACGGTCATGTGCTTCTTGAGGGAGTTCCTGGCCTGGCCAAGACACTCACCGTGAGCACGCTCGCCAAAACCATAAGGGCAAAGTTCCGCAGAATACAGTTTACCCCCGACCTCCTTCCAGCAGACCTTATGGGTACAATGGTGTATAATCAGAAAACAGGGGAATTCATCGCCAAAAGAGGGCCTATATTCGCCAATATAATACTTGCGGACGAGGTTAACAGGGCTCCGGCCAAGGTTCAGAGCGCCATGCTTGAAGCTATGCAGGAACGCCAGGTGACCATAGGGGACGATACATATCCCCTCGAAGAACCGTTCCTTGTGCTCGCAACTCAAAACCCCATCGAACAGGAAGGGACATACCCCCTTCCTGAGGCCCAGATAGACCGGTTTATGCTTAAAGTGAAGGTCGGATACCCGTCCAGGGAGGAGGAAAAGATCATAATGGACAGGATGACCTCCGGCAGAGATATGGAAGTGGAAGGGGTCATTTCCCCCGAGAATCTATTATCGGCCAGGGCCATTATGAATATGATATATGTGGACGAAAAGGTAAAAAACTACATAATTGATATAGTCTTCGCCACAAGAGAACCTGAGAAATTCGGTTTGAATGACCTTACCGATCTTATCGAATATGGTTCATCCCCCAGAGCAACAATCTACCTCACACTTGCCGCAAAGTCACACGCTTTCCTCCGTGGCAGGGGGTATGTCACACCCGAGGACGTCAAATCTGTCGGAATGGATGTGCTAAGGCACAGGATAATTGTCACCTATGAGGCTGAGGCAGAGGATATAACCTCAGAGGACGTGATCAGATCCATATTCGATAAGATAGAGGTCCCGTAAAGTTGATACCCAAAGATATACTAAAGAAGGTCAGGTATATAGAGATACAGACGAGGAACCTCGTCAACACACTTTTCTCCGGGGAGTACCACTCCGTCTTTAAAGGCAGGGGTGTAGAGTTCTCCGAAGTAAGGGAGTACCAGCTGGGGGATGATATAAAGATAATTGACTGGAATGTGACCGCCAGGAACGGGCGTCCTTTCGTCAAGGTTTTCGAAGAGGAGAGGGAACTTACGGTTATGCTCGCCGTCGACCTGAGCTCTTCGGGCGATTTCGGAACTGCCGAACAGATGAAGGGGGAAATTGCCGCTGAGATATGCGCACTTCTTGCCTTTTCAGCTATAAAGAACTCGGACAAAGTAGGGCTCCTTATATTCACAGATAGCGTCGAAAAATTCGTTCCTCCGAAGAAGGGCAGAAAGCATGTCCTGAGGCTTATAAGGGAGGTGCTCTATTTTAAACCCCGGAACAGGGGGACCGATATGAACGCTGCCATCGAATACATAGGCAGGGTTATGAACCGGAGAGGGGTTGTATTTCTGATATCGGATTTTCTCTGTGAGGGGTACGAGAAATCACTTACCGTTATAAGCCGGAAACATGATGTCATATGTATGATCGTCTCCGACCCGAGAGAGTTGGAACTTCCGAAGATCGGATTAGTTGAACTTGAAGATGCGGAAACCGATGGTATTATGGTTGTGGACACATCCGATCGGAGTGTGAGAAAAGATTTTTCCTCGCAAAGCCTCGATATGAGAGATCGACAGAGGCGATTTTTCAGATCCGTGGGCATAGACCTCATTGAGATCGAGACCGACAAATCATACATCGATCCTCTTATGAGATTCTTCCGGATGAGGTTGAAGACATACAGGTGATGTTTAAGTAAGCTTTCAGCAGTCAACTATCAGACACTATGTTAAAAAGAGATTAAAAGAGGCAGACTCCCTTCTTATATTA
>CAZTBA010000192.1:0-11619 GCA_964611725.1 uncultured bacterium | reverse complement strand
TGTCCGTAACCTCACCGATAATCCCGGCGATGATGACCCGATCACCGAGCTTGAAAGGACGCTTCAGGATTATCATCAGCCAGGCAGCGATTCCTGTTACAGGTGCTTGCAGTGACCAGCCCAACACCATGCCCAGGAATCCTGCCGAAATGCCCAACGCCTTCAGAGATCCCGACAGGCCAATCACGCCAAGTATTACGGTAATAAAGATGAAGATGTATCGATATACCGCCAGAAAGTTAACTATATTGACTTCTTTGTACGCTTGATGCTCTAAGTAGCTCTTCAGCGCCCTTCTGGTCAACCGATATGCCACCATCAATACCAAGACTGTCATTAACCCCAGGACAGGACCTCGAAGACGCGCATCCGGCCCCACGAGCAGGTTAACAAATCCCATGATCGTATCCCATGTCTCTCCCATTGATTTTTCCCTCCTTTCCGGTTTCTGAGTATATCGAATCATGAAGCGAAGCTTGAGTCCTCAGACAAAAGCCCCCACAGCTTTAAGTTTGCCATAACATACAAGCCTATCACCGGATCTTATGATCTCTTCAGGCCTGGGAGCCGGTACAATATCCCCATCCCTCTCTATCGAAAGGACAATTATACCCTGGTTACTGAGACCCGACTGGCTAAGGTATACATTATCGAGACTTGAACCTTTCCTCACCGTCAACCTGGTTATACCATATCCCTCGGACTGGAGTAGTATCTCCTCAAGGGTCAATGTTTCCAGGCTCGTACGCCTTATAAGCACTCTTCTTATTTTCTCGCTCAGGTACTGCATAAGTCCACTGCTCGAAGCGACTCTGTAAAGAATATAGAGGACAACAGCGATTATGACGAAGTTCAAAGACAGGCGAATCGGTTTTTTGCCTCCTATAGAAACCACAAAAGCAGCGATTATCGATACTACACCGGCATTCCCGAGCACCATCAATATGCTTATTATCTTACGTCTCTGGGGATGAGTAACTACGAGTTCGGCTTCCTTAGTCGTAAAACCGGTCCCGGAGAAGGCCGACAGGGCTTGAAAGATGGCTCTCTGCCTGTCAAGGCCCGTCAGCTCGAGTGCCACAGCCCCTACACGAACTATCAGAAATGAAATTGTGATAAAAATCAAAAGTAGAAGGACACCCATAATCTCTCCTCTTTGAATCTTTTAACTTCTCTATGTCCATGCTATCAGGTTCATTACAAATGGGTTAATTAAATCCTAGTGTTCAGGCAAAAGGCTAACGGAATAGCCATGTAAAGCACTGCTTACCAAAAGGCAGAGCTCCTGGTCAGGAAAGCGTTCGCAGTAAGTCCACAAATTGCGATTAATTTCCCTGGGATAGGATAACTACGCTATAGGGTCCGATGCCGATGTTGCCGCTGTGGGACATCCCGTCCTTAGCACCTTGAATTGCGGTTGTATCGTAGCTCAGGTAGTTTCCGAAGTCAGAGCTGTAGAGATCGGAGTCGCTGTTGAACCGCACCTTCCAGAAGCCTTCTAGGGGAAGACCGATACTGTAGCTATTATAGGCACGATTGGCCATGTTCACCACGACGATGACATCATCACCCGGGCCACTGTTCTCCCATCGATGGAATGCAATGACTTTATCCCTATCGTTCACGTGGTGGACATTCACATGCTGACCGCAGAGGCCGCGGGTATTTTTGTACCAATTTCGGCGTAAGCGGATCAGATCACGGTACATATTGAGAATGCCACTATACTTATCCTTCTTAGACCAGTCGATGGGATCCTTGTCACGGAACCACTCATCCTCAAGTATTTCCTGTCCCTGGAAAATCAATGGGATACCCGGTGAGGTGAAAACTAAGGCGGCACCCATCGTGGAGCGTTTCCTTGAGAACCAGCTTCCGGGTTTCGTGGGGTAGATTTCCTGAGGAACGCGGGCTCTCCCATTGGCCACCTCATCGTGGGATTCGGTATAGATCACCCGTTCGAACGCATCTACATTGTAAAGGTGGGAGACAGCATCGCGAACTGCGTACATATTTCGGGCATTGTCATCAGGGGAGATTATCGCCTCGCGGATGGGATGGACGAAACCTGCATCCCATTGGGCATCAAAGCCTGCACCGCCTGTGCCAGTATCTTTGGTTATCCAATTGTTGTTACGCAGATCTTCAGCCACACTTATCTTCCAGGGCTGCCTGGCTTTGATTTCGTTATTGATCCACTGCATGAGGCTCCAGCCATCCGGAATATCATGAGCAGTGTCAGTGTTATTACCGTAAACATTCCTGACATAAGCAGTGCCATCCCAGCGGAGACCGTCCACATGGTATTCCTCCAGCCACATCAGTGCGTTATCACGAATATACTGGCGCACTTCACCCCGGCCATAGTCAGGTCGGGTATTGCCCCACTGGGTATTGGCGCGCCAATCGTTGTAAAAGTAGATCCCACCCATGCCCCTTTCACTCCATCCATCGAACTGCCACAGGTCGAGATCACCAGGCCCGAAATGGTTGTAGACGATATCCATTATAACTGCGATGCCGCGGGTGTGGGCCTCCCTGACCAACTGTTTGAAGGCCCTGTATCCTCCATAGATGCTCTCGATAGCGTAGGGATGGGCAGAATTGTAGCCCCACGAATAATCCCTGGGAAACTCCACGGCAGGCATCAGTTCGATCGCGTTGATGCCCAGATCCTGCAGGTAATCCAACTTTTCGATAACACCCTCGATATCTCCCGGCAGCCCACCGGGTAAGTCGTTGAAGGTCCCAATGTGCAGCTCGTAGATTATCAAATCGTTCCAGGGAGGCATCTTGTAGACTCCCTTACCCCAGTCAAAATCAGGATCGTGGATTATGGAATTGCCTTCCGAGTGGGTGACCTGCCGAGCGCGTGGGTCAATTCGTCGGTATGTGTTGGGTCCGTTGATGATTATGTAATTGTACTCTTGATCTATCTCGGCATCAGGGATGTCGGCGGACCAGTATCCATTGCCTTCGTTTGCCAGGGGATTGGCTGTCTCGGACCAGTTATTGAATGTACCGGCGACAAAAGCACCGGAGGCGAATGGTGCCCATACACGGAATGCAGCCCCTCCCTGGTAAGGGATCGCACCCATGCCAGCGCGTGAAGAAGGTGAGGCGCCGTCAGATGATCGGCCCTTTTTGGGCTTAGCAGACATCGTCAACCAACTCCTTCAAATAAGGCATCACTTTCTCTGTTGCTGTGGTGTAGAGACACCCCGGCGGGGCGTCTCTGAAAAGCCTGGTTACCCTTATAGAACACAAATTCATTATAACCATCCTCTTTTCCTGAAGTATCCCAACATCGAGATACCTGCAACAGCCATTACAAGCAGAAGTATGGGATAACTTAAACGCCACTTGAGTTCTGGCATATACTCGAAATTCATTCCGTAGATACCAGCCATAAAGGTCAAAGGGATGAATATCGAAGCGAAGATCGTCAGGACCTTCATAACTTCATTCATCCTATTACTGACACTTGAGAGATAGATGTCAAGCATACCCGAAACCATATCACGAAATGTCTCTACTGAATCGATCACCTGGATCGTGTGATCGTAGACATCCCTGAGATATATCTTTGTGGATTCATTAATGAGAGACGATTCTCCCCTCTCCAGCCCGCTCACCACTTCCCTCAAAGGCCAGACAGACTTACGTAAGAATATCATCTCCCTTTTGAGGTCGTGAATGATCTGCAAGGTTCTAGGCACAGGTTTACTTACCAACTCCTCTTCCATGGACTCTATCATCTCACCGAAGTTTTCCAGGATTATGAAATAGCCATCAACTATCGCATCTAACAAAGCGTAAGCAAGGTAGTCCGCTCCCATCTTTCTGATACGGCCTTTTGCGTTTCTAATCCTTTCCCTGATAGGATTAAAGACATCGCCTTCCCTCTCCTGGAATGAAATGACGACATTTGTGCCAAGGATTAAACTAACCTGCTCCGCCCTTATTTCGCCTTCCTTCTCGTCAATATAGAGCATTTTTAAAACTACAAAGACATAATCATCGAAATCCTCCATTTTCGGACGCTGGCCTGTATTTAAAATATCCTCCAAAATAAGAGGATGCAAGTTAAAATGGTTTCCGATCTTCTCTATAATATCCACCTGATGCATACCATCTATGTTTATCCAGGTGACTGTGGGTTTATCTCTAAAAGGGAAACATTCCTCAATAGTTTTCGCTTCTCTCTCCTGAAACTGTGCTTCGTCATAGTCGATTATTGTGATCTTTACCTTTTCGGCCTTTCTCTCGCCCACGTGAACCAGAGTACCTGGAGGAAGACCGGCCGTATTTGACCTTTTCTTAAAGAATCTGGACATGGCAATTCACCTCCCGAAAACAGTGTCAGCTCCCTGCCTCTGTACTTTTTTCAACCACTTTGAATGTCGGTGGCAAGGAACTTCCTCCCACAGCCCGGTGTTCCGCAGCCAGATGCGGATAGGCAAATCCGAGCCGGTCGCTATTCCCAAATGCCTCCGAGATCTTCCCGACGATGTCGCTGGAAATCTTCTGGCGATCCACAGCAACGCTCTGGTAACGGAGACGCATAAATATTCCGGAGTCGAAAAACTCCGACCGGACAAACGGCTCTTTTCCAGTCTCTTTTACGATTTCCTTGGTCACCTCCCTGGCACTTTCAATGAGTGTCTGCTCTGCCAGTTTGTAATCCGATTCGTAGGAAACCCTCACAGGAACCTCATCCAATATATATTTCGACTCCTGCGACACGGCGTAGTTCGTGACCATCTGGTCGAACAGTATCGCATTCGGGATCAGTATACCTCGATTTGACGCTTCTTCTCCGCCTATTGTCCCACCGATTTCACCCAGAAGGATGTGAGTAGGCGAGATATCAAGCACGTCACCTCGCACACCCTGGATGATAATACGGTCCCCGATCCTGAAGGGCCGCTTGATCATAACCATCAGCCACGCAGCCATTCCAGTCACCGGGCGCTGTAGTGACCAGCCGAGGATCATGCTTACAAATGCTATGGACAAACCCATTGCGGCAAGGGATCCCGATAGACTGACGATCACGAAGATGATCCCGATTAGCATGAACATATATTTCCACATCGTCGTGAACTGCCGGATTTCCGCCTCGGTGTTATGTTTCTGAAGCATCGCGTTCCTTATGAGCCGCTTGGTGATCCTGTAGATGATCAATATGGCGATCAGAACTCCCAGGGCCCACAGAACGCCGACCATAGCGTTAGGAATGTAATTGGCCAGCCATACTTTGAAGTTTGCCAGGATATCAAACGGCCTGTTCTGCATCTTCCCCTACCTCCTTTCTTATGCCTTTGTCTTTGATTAGCTTTTTCTTGCGTGCTAACCGTTCTATGGAGATGAGAAGATCTCTGCGACCTTTCCTCGATCCTTCGGGGAATTGAGTCTTACGGGAGAAGAAGCGTGCCATAGGTCTGATGATCCGCATCCGTCCATTGATCGCCCACCCGGACGCCTGGAGCAGGACACCCAGGTCACGCCTCCGCAACCTCAGCCATGCACTGATTGTTGTTACGATTAAGCCTATGGCGAGGAATACACCGATTACTATTAAAAGTATCCATACCGTCCGCGGGTTGCTCAACTGCTTCGCCGCATCCACCAGAAATTTGAACGCTGTGCCAACTCCTGCAGCGAGGAAACCTACACCGATCATCAAATCTCTCGCGCTGCCAGAAGTCCGGACCTCGGGCTTAGATGGTTCCGAAAATCCCCCGGGGCCGGACGGAGGTGGTGCAGCCACGGCTGGTTGCCCCCCCTCCTGTTGCGCCTGGCGCAAGTCGGTTTGGATAGATGTCTCCGCACCCGCTCCAACCTTACCGATACCGGTCTCAGCCTCTTTCTGAATAGTGGTAGTAAGCTGCGTAAAACGCCTTTCCACGATGTCGCGGAGTTTCCTGAAAGGTTCTTTCATTGATTCCCATAAACTAATCGGATTCTCTACAATCTGAACTATCTGCGCATCGAGCTCCCGGCCATCCATTGTAAGGAAGACCCCCCGCCTTCCCACATAGAAACCCCTTGAACCTCCTTTTGTAACAGGTGTCACGATCTCGAAGCTATCTTCGGGCTTGGATCCTGTAATCTGAAGGTAGAGCAGGTACATCCCTCCGTTTTTCGCAAGATTTGAGTTGACACTCCGGTTCTCAACTCGCAAGCTCAGGGCGAACTCGCGTCCCTCGAGGATAAGCGTTCCCATCTCGAAGATTGCACGGTGTTCCGGATCGAAAAGGCGGGGAAAGCTGACATAGTTGTTGACAAACTCGAAAAGCCATTGATGATAGAGGATAAGCCTCTCGAGACCCTGCAACCGCTGTATCTCATCCGCTACATCTCTGTCTTTGAAAATCATTTCCCGGATGTCAGCATCATAGCTGGCATCCAGATAGGCTCTGAGCTTATCTACTCCGAGCGCTTCAACTGTCGCAGTTGGTTTCGATTTCAACCACGCTTCGTAGGATGCGAATTTCCCCAGTATTTCACGCCATTGGACTTCGTTAAGCGTATTCGCCCCATCGCCGAAAATAGGGAGAATTACGTGTGTCCTTAGGCTGCCAATGGGCCCGCTATAGAGTTCATTGATGTCATCATTTAACGGCAAGAGAAACTTGGAATTGGGTTTGGCAAGTGGTGCAAGGCGGAGGTACTCCAGGATTGCATTCCGGTCCTTATAGTCTAACTGAGCAATTTCATCTTCACGTGGCCCTACTCTTTCTTCCATTCGCGCGTCGAAACGGACAAGCTCACATTGCGCGAAGAACTGCTCTATCTTATCGCGAACAGAAGCAATAGCCTGAAACATCGTGGGAGTTGCTGCGCCAAAACTCATGATATCAGTCGAAGTTTGATCTTCAGGTATGACCCCCTGGGCATACCACCCGAGATAGGCGCTCGCCTCCTTTCTGAATCGGTCCAGAATCTCCTCATTAACGCCTTTGAGTCCACTTGCATCGGAAACACCCCCAAGCGTTGCGACCAGGTCACGGGCAAACTGTGCCGTTTCGGGATCTTCTATAGCCTCGGGAGGTATGATTCCGTCGCCGTTGCAGGTTGCCTGTGATATGATACCCTGGCGATTTCGAATCTGTTCCAGTGAGACTTCCGTTGCATCAGGTAATCCCAGGTTTTCGAGAACAAGACGAGCGGCGCTCTCCAAAACCTTACCGTCCGGATGATCCGAATTAATAAGGTTGATTGGGAGGGCGGGCTGCTGAGCTTTCCAGGTTTCAGAGGGCCGGAGACGCTCAAGTGTCCAGCTAATTGCACCGCGAACTTCGTTACTGATAATACGGCGATTGCCATCTGCATCCAGAAACTTGATGAATGCAGGGTCCACCTTCAAACCAAATGTGGGACAGCTTGTCGCCATCCAGCGTCCATCTGCAAGAGTTAGAATGTGTTTCAGATCTTCTACTTGTGAAATGCGCAGGTGGTGATCGCCACCATATTTGTCGAAAGTGGGTCTATGAGAATCTTCCAATATCAATCTTCAAACACCTCCCGTTTTAGTGATCACTATATCAGCCATCGGCAATGATCATCCTGAGATTAGACAGCTTATGATTGGGTAACTGAGCAATCCGCGTTATGGTATTTCAGAGGGTGGCAACGCTAAATCGTACGGAAGATCTCCAGCTCCCTACCTTGTCCTATATACTCATCCCGGAGCTCATAGAGCAGAAAAGGTGCCTGCCTGGGGTTTCTCGCTACTCTTCTCCCTCCAGGTCCTCGACCTCTCCTTCCGAAGAATCTGGTTTACTGGTCGCATGATTTATCATCCGGCGGATCCTGCGGACGACGCTCAAATTTTTCCTTTGGGCCTCCGGGAGATGATAGAAGACAACCACCCGATCCACGGGGATCTCGATCCCTTCCCTTTTAAAGATTTCACGTATTCTCGGAACCATCTGCAAATCGATCACCCATTGCTGCTGTGGCCAGATCCTCGTCTGCATCCGAACGAAAAGCTCACCGGTTTTCAGCACTACCAGTCCGGAAACCCTGGGTTTCTCCAGAATTATCTCCTTGAACTGCTTCTCGAACTCCTCCCCGATCTGCCGCAATTGCGATGCCGCCTTCTCGGAAGTATCTTTACTGACGATGGCTACATCAACGCACACCTCCATAGCTCCTTTCAGAAACTTTCCAATCACAGCAATATTACGGTTTGGAAAGATCATCAGTTCCCCGAGGTAATTTCGCAGACGGCTGGTCCTAAGCCCTATCTCCTCCACGATCCCAAACTGGCCGGCGATTTCCACCATATCTCCCACTGAGAATTGGCTTTCGAAGAGGATGAAAAATCCCGTAACAATATCCTGAACCAATCCCTGTGACCCAAATCCGACGGCGATACCGATCAACGACAGAGAGGCCAGATAAGTCCTGTAGTTGATCCCTAGTTCTCTCAGGATGTAACCGATTGCTGTGAAATATATGATATATTTAATAATGCTGATAATCAACGAATTGATCGTCATAGATCGCTGATGTTCCCGGAAAACATACTTGAGAGGTCCCCACTTCGAATATACTATCAGTCGATTGACCAATGTGATTAGTCTCATAATCAACCCCGAGATAAACCATATTACCAATATTACGACGATCCGAAGTGACTTTCTACGGATGCTGTCCGGAGAAATCTCAAACAGCTCCTTCACAAACTTGGCTATAGTCGCTATCGCACCTTTGGCTCCAAGGTCTTCAGCGCCCGATTTCACAGTATCTATCTTGGTCTGGCTTTTCGCGGTCTGGGCTGCCGCGTCACTGCAGACAATCCATATCCCCATAACTATAGCTAACAGAACCGCTATCAATCCCATTTTTCCCAATAGGTACCTCGAATTCGTGGTATAGTGATATACCCCTGAATCCCTCTTTTTCCTGCGGAAGTTATCCATATTGATTCCTTCTCCTTAAAGTACACACTCTTCCTGAATTCAATCTATAGCAAACTGTCTGCAACATAAGAAATGCCGATCCCGCAAACAGCGCTAATTCATATTACAAATAAACGCTTCTAAAACATAGGGCCTAAAGCGCTAAGCGGCAAAATGATATACATTACCCCCAATAGAAAATAAGTAACTACACAACCATACAAAATTTGATGTAAGTTATTGATTCAATTAATTTTAAACTAAATTTAGTCAACTCTTAACCGACTCTTCAGCTTGTTCCACTCCACGCATCAGGAAGAAATTCAGCACCGTACGTATGGCGATGATTGTGCCCAGTTGTCCTATATCATTCCAGGTGGGCGCAACTGCGGTTTTGAGGATACTTCCACCTATTAAGAATTCAAGCCCAAGCGACAGCGAATGTCCCAGTCTGATTCTGCTCAGCATAATCCTCCGCGGGTCCGATTTCGACAGTAACACAAGTCTTAAGTATATCCAAATAGCCTGAAGTGATCCAGTAATTATCACTAACGCTGCCGCCCCTTCTGCCAGGTTCACAGCGTATCGAACTATTATCTTTATGACCTGCCCCATAGACATTTCCTTTCAAGTGATCTACGGATTCATCATCAAGGCCGACCGTCCCAAATTCGGCGGCCAAAGCCATTGATCAAATCCCTCATGTTATCCCTATTTCCCTCAATGCATGCTGTATTGATGGATACTCCATACGTTCCCCATATTTCTCATTCCATCCGGCCTTAGCGACCAGATCCCGCACTGGCCCCTTCATAGCAGCAAATGCGAAATTGATGTTCCTTTCACGGTAGGTATCTATTATATCATCCAAAGTATGAATTGCCACGGCATCTATATCGTTCACGGCAGATAGATCGATAACGATCCATCTTACTTCCGGTTTCTCTTCAATACCTCTGCGCAATAGGTCCTCGAGGAACTTCATGTTGGCGAAATAGAGTGAGGCATCCACACGCAGGATCAACACATAAGGGTACGTCTTCGCTTCCGGGAAACGCTTGATGTCGTGGAAAACGTTGTCTTTCTCCAAATATCCCAATTCTGCTGCGCGAGGGTGGGAACTATGTGGAACTAGCATTACGGCGACAGTCAACCCCGCTGTCAAGTCACCTTTAAGGTCACTTCGTCTACACACATGAAGCCATTCGAGTCCCGGGATAATTCTTTCTACCATACGAAACCTCCGGAAAGAACCGACTGAACTAAGGGCTTCTCTTATCATTTACCAAATCTTACAGGACCCCATCCGGCATCGTCTGATATGTTTCCAAAGGAAGGCATCATTGTTCCGAGATAACCACTTGTCATAACCATAAAATTTGGTGTCGCAGGCTGAGAAATTTCAGAGACCGTTTACAAAGAATTGAATAAAACCCTGAAGGTAAAAGCTCAAGAAAGATATCTGCCATCATCCAAGTGAAGTAGAGCTTAACCAAGTCTCATGATCAAGATCCATCCCCGGGACGATGCTGACACCCTGCAAATGGGAAACGAGTGGGAACCCAAGAAGCTTCCCCAGCCAGAGCTAAATGATACGAAAGGTTCTCCTTCCCTGATATATCGGAACCTTCCGGTCAGTAGGACTGCCTGGTTATAGAACAGTTGGTTCCACCGACAAGCAATTCAATGTATTTATTTATTAATATAATCCTTATCTTTAAGGAAAGCAATGGGGTTATTTGATCTTATAATGTAGGGGCGACCGGAGGAAGTTCAATAAAATAGGCGGTAACGCTGCAATTCCAAGGAGATCCTGAAACAGGTTCAGGATGACATTGAGATTATCTGACTTTCGATAGGCTGCTATGCCGAACTTGTTTCGGCATCTCGTAAAGTCAATATGCCATGAATTGTTGCACGGATAAATTCTCAGATTTCATTCGGTCGCCCTCGTTGAGGTAACCTCATCGAAGTGCATGTGATGATGCTGGGGCGTCAATCCTGATCGGTAAAGAGAGATAGAAAATGATATTTCAGTTCAAATTTGGATCTTGACGAAAGGAGATAAATCACTATATTATCTTTATAAAAGGATTTTTTATAGGGTTTATGATTTATCATCCCGATAAGGGCAATTCTCCCGAAAGGGAGAGTCGCAAAGCTATAGGATCTATAACTCTTAGGGCCATTGTGACGGCATAAACCTGAGTTGAGATAGCCGAGCTACCGAAGGATGAATATGTTCGAGAGTAGCTCGACTTTCGTTTCAGGAGTCTTTGTGACAACAAGTGAAGGTTTCCGATCCACTGGTTAAACTCACAGATTTTATCATCTACCTTTTCCATGAGAATATTTTGACACTTGTCTCGGCTCTGTAATGTCTGCTTTCAGTATTATTGTGCAGTAGGATAACTTTCAGCATGACGAACATCCTTCATTCCCGTATCCTTTGCTGATTTCAGCCTTTGAGCCAACTAGTACTTTGAAATTAGGAGTAAAACCGGGAAGAATCGGAACATGCTGGAAGAAGATCTGATCACAACTACAAAATGAGAGAGGAGGGAGTAAAACATTTTTGGTTTTTGACCTTCGATTTGATAATTCCGGAGAGAAAGGGTAGTCTCCCTTTTAAGTGTTTCTAATAGAAGGAATAGGTAGAGTTTTCAAGAGTTCTTTGACAGTCCAAATATGATCGGTCAGACCGGCA
>CAZTBA010000191.1:0-11641 GCA_964611725.1 uncultured bacterium | reverse complement strand
GCAAAAGCCCCCAAAATTACTGAAACTTGCTTATGATTTAAGGGCAACGTTTGCCGCAACGAGTACAGGGTCCCACACAGGTGCAAACGGAGGGGCATATGAAAGATCGAGCCTGGAAAGATCCTCGACCGTCATACCGGCATGGAGGGCCGCGGCCAGGATATCTATTCTCTTGGCCACTTCGCCGGCACCGACCATCTGCCCCCCGAGAAGCCTGCCGTTACCTTTCTCAAAGATAAGCTTTACATGGATGGGTAAGGGCGAGACATAGTACGAAGAGCGATCCATTGCCTTTATTGAGACCGACTCAGCCCTGAAACCGAGAGTTTCCGACTCCTTCTCGGTTATGCCTGTCCTCGCAGCCCCAAGGTCGAAGACCTTCGTTACGGCAGTTCCGACGACTCCCTTAAACCTGGCATTCCCACCGGCGAGGTTTTCGCCGGCGACCCTGCCCTGTTTGTTAGCAGTCGTCCCGAGCGGTATATACACCTTTTTCATGGTCACAAGATGCTTCGCCTCGGCACAGTCACCGGCGGCATAGATGCTGTGCCTGTCGGTGAGCATCCTCTCGTCCACTGCTATTGCCCCAGTCCTCCCGATCTCTATGCCGGCAGCCTCGGCAAGCGATACGTTCGGTCT
Organism: uncultured bacterium; assembly: GCA_964611725.1. GTDB lineage: Bacteria > Latescibacterota > CAZTBA01 > CAZTBA01 > CAZTBA01 > CAZTBA01. The sequence goes on along the minus strand of CAZTBA010000191.1, from coordinate 11,002 downwards.
GATCCCGGTGGCCATAAGCACAAGGTCGCACTCGAACCTGTCGCCGCTTTCGGTCAGGACGTACCGGACACCGTTCCTGTCGCCATCGAAAGAGGTAACGCCGTTTCCGGTCACAACCTCAACGCCCTTCCTCTCAAGCTCTCCGCGCACGAACTCCGCCATATCGGGATCGAAGTTCAGGAGGAGCTGTGGGGCCTTCTCCACCAGCGTTACCGCGAGTCCATTTTCGACAAGGGCCTCCGCCATCTCGAGCCCGATATATCCCCCTCCGACGATGACAGCGCGGCGCGGCCTTTTCGCATCGAGGAAGCTTTTCAGGGCGAGACCATCATCCAGATGGCCCATGGTAAATATATTCGGGAGGTTGATTCCCTTGACATCGGGCATGGACGGCCTACTCCCGGTAGCGATCACAAGGACATCGTAGCCTTTCCTGAAAGTCGTGCCTCCCTTCAGGTCGGTGACCTCAACTTCTCTCTTGAAGAGGTCTATGGAGGTGACCTCATGCTCTGTTCTCACCTCGATCCCCTGAGAGGCGAACTCCTCCGGCGTCCGTGCTATGAGGGATCTGTAATCCTTCACGATCCCGGATATAAAGTACGGCAACCCACAGGAGCCGTAGGACACGAAGCGAGACTTCTCGTAGACAGTTATCCCGATTTCCGGATCGACCCTCTTCGCCTTTGAGGCGGCGCTCATGCCGGCTGCCACCCCGCCTATTATAACGATTGATTCTTCAGCCATAGCGGATCACCCACCTTCTATGGATATATTGACCTCAGGTTTTTCGACTATGGAATTATGCACCGTGCAGTGCTCGGCAACCCTCAGAAGCGCCTTCTTGCGGTTCTCCGGAAGCTCAGAGGGCAGCTTTACCTTTATATTTATCCATGCGACCCTCCTTTTCTCCTTTGCCCTCTCCCAGTCCACTTCAACCTCGAAACCTTCATGCGGTATGCCGACCATCTCACAGTGGGACACTACGTACGCGGCCACACAACCACCCAGCGAAGCTATGAAAAGCTCGAGCGGCTCAAGTGAATTGTCTCCACCCATATATACCTTGCGTCCCCTTGATTCGGCCACAAAACTTACATCCTCCCGTCTTATGGAAAGCTTCACACTATGACTCCTTTCACTTCATTTTGAAGAGCAGATCTTCAACACCAGCGGTTATGATCTCTTCACTTTCGGGCGAGATCATCTGTACACCATAGAACTTATATGCAGTATCGACCTCGTAGCCTCCCTCGCCGTATGCTTCTCTGGTCGGGACATAGCCTATGACACCGTTCGTGTATCCGAGGACCATGGTCGGATCGAATGGAGATCTCGATCTGATTTCGAGGGCATATTCGACGAAAATCTCCCCGGGAAGCCCAACGATAACTCCGTCCCCTATCCTGACAGCCTGAACGGGGAAATCTAAGAAAGCTGGCCCCGAGGGATCGTCGAGGAGCGCTATCGCATCTTCAGTCCACTTGAGGTACGAAGCCTCAGCGCTCCTTTTGAGCTTTTCCGGATCGGACTCATATCTCTTCAGATCGGACCTGCAGCGTTCGGCCTCCCTCACCAGCTCCTCCTTCGGAGGAAGTTCCATAAGGGGGAGCTTCAGGAGTGCGGATGAAACATCGAGCGAAACGTCAGTGGAGGTTCCTATCGACTCGAACGTTTTTACGATCTCAGCCCCGAGTATCGTGCCGAGTCTTTTGACATCCTCGAAGGTCCCGGCCACAGGCTTCGAGTTTATGTTCCCACAGCATCCCTGTGCGAACATCGATATAACAGGTTCGTTCTTCTCGACAAGATGCATCGCATAACCTGGGTAATCGGCACTTACCAGGAGATTGGTCCTGGCCATGACCACAGGGTGGGCCGCATGGGATGAGAGGACGGCATAGGGTGACCCATCTTCCCTGTCGACCCGGATGACATCCACCCATGGTGCCACGGGGCCCCCGGGATTTTCGCCAAGTACAGTAATACCATCTTCCCTCTTCATTCTCCTGTTTATCCCGACGAGGGCATCCCCCCTCCCGAAACCGAAACTTGATGGAGCGAGGTCACGGCAGGCCATGGCTACAGCACCGACGATCTTTCTGGCAGTCATGTTCATGTAAGCCCCATCGGTCTCCCCGATGGACCTGAGCCTCCTGGTGGCAGGACCGGAATGGGTGTGCGAGCACGATATCATGACCGATCCCGGGTCAGCCCAGCCGCCTGCCGAAACTCCTTCCCTGATCCCGTTCACAGTTTCAAAATCGAGTCCTATGAGGTCCGCTGTGACGATGGCAACCCTCTTTTTGCCATCATCCAATACGAGCGCCTTCGCATAGAGATCGTCGTGGACCCCAACTGATCCGGAATCCCTTCCTGCGAATCCGCAAAGATCCACCCCCACCGGAGGGGTTATACAGACGGAAGCCGCACCGGCTTTTAATTTGCCTGGCATAGCATTATATCTGCGATCCGTAGATAGTTTCTACGAGTTCCATCGTCCTGAGGGCATCCGAGAAGCTTGTCTCAGGCTCTTCCTCCTCCTTCAGGCAATCTATGAAGTGCCTGTCCTCGTAGTAATAGCCATAGAATATCCTGTATTCTTCACTCTTACCGACATCCGTCACCTTGAGCACCTGAGGTTCTTCCTTATTATCGCTGTATATAACCGCACTTTCATTTGGGTCCACGAAGGCCGATATCCCTTTGGAATGCATTTCGAAGGTATGGATCCGCTTGCCGACAACCCAGTTCGTGAGCAAAACGCCGACAGCTCCGCTTTCAAAGCAGGCTAAGGCATTGAACGAGTTATCGTAATCGGCGTAAAGGCTCTTTATATCGCTCGCCACGGAAACAACCTCACCGCCGGCCATCCACCTGAGCGTATCGACGGCGTGCACGGCATCGCAGGTGAGTATGTCTATGGCACCGTTGTAATAGGGAAGACTGCCGACAGAGCTCTTGTAAAAGGTTGATATAGCCTGAATTATGGGCCCTCTCTCCTCGACAATGTCCTTCGCTTTTCTCATAAGGGGTATAAACCGTCTGTTGAAGCCGACCATGGTTAGACAGCCGTTCTTCTCGGCAAGTAGGGCCATATTTCTGGTCTGTTCCTTCGTCACTCCGGGAGGCTTTTCGATAAAGACGTTGAGCTTCCGGTTGAGTGACTCGATCACGAGGTCGAAAAGGTGATGCGGCGGCATTATGACATAGACCGCATCGAGCTCGACTTCATCGAGCATTTTCTTATAGTCGGTATATCTCCCTTCGACCGAATACTTATCGGCAGTAGAATTCAGCTTCTCAACGTCCAGGTCGCATATCGAGACTATCTCGACATCTTTCATCTCCGAAAGGCTCGGATAGTGCATGGTATTTGCGAAGTTTCCCGCGCCAATGAAACCCACCTTCACCTTATCCATATTACCTCCTTTTAACTTCTGAGAAAGAGAACCATGGAAATAGCTGCGGCAAGGGCCAAGATGGCGCCGAACGAGAAAGCAGCTACGGCTCCCATAGCCTGCCACAGAACCCCCATTATTACGCTTGCCGGAAATGCAGTAATCCCGACAGATGTGTGATAGACACCGTAAGCTGTAGCCCTCAGGTCCGAAGGGGCAAGGTCCGCCACATATGCCCTGAAGGCACCGTCCGCAAGGCCGTAGTAGACACCGTATAAAGCGAAAAGTCCCCAGATATGTACGGGTGCCCCCGCGAAGGCGAACCCGAAGTAGGCCAGACTGTATATAAAGAAACCATAGATTATGATCTTCCTTCTGCCGATCCTGTCCGAAAGGATACCGCTTGGACCGGCGGAGAGCGAGTAAATGCCATTGAAGAGAAGCCAGAGGATCGGGATGAGTTTTGTGGAAACGCCAAGGTCCTGTGCCCGCAGTATAAGGAAGGCGTCGCTCGAGTTCCCGAGGGTAAAAACAACCGCTATCACTATAAAGATTTTGAAGGGCCTGCTCATAGATCTCAGGCTCAATGCGAGCGAGCGGGGTACCCCCCCTTCAGGTGGCCTCCTCTCTCTCACGAAAAATATTATTACGAGCACAGCCAGGAACGCCGGCACGAACGATGCAAGGAAGACGAGCCTCAGGTTTCCCTTAAGCACGGGAAGGATAAGGAAGGCCAGAAGGGGGCCTGCTATGGCACCCGCTGTGTCGAGAGATCTGTGGAAGCCGAAAGACCTACCTCTCTCCTCTTCGGAGGTCGAATCGGCTATAATAGCATCTCTCGGGGACGTCCTTACACCTTTTCCGACCCTGTCGGCGAACCTGACCAAAAGCACATGCCAACCGGATGTTGCAGCCGCAAAAAATGGCTTTGATACAGCAGAGAATCCATATCCTGCAAGGACAAGCGCCTTCCTCTTGCCTATCCTGTCCGACACCCAACCTGAAAAGAGTTTCAGGATACTTGCCGTACTTTCAGCAATACCTTCGATTACCCCTATAAATACCTTGTTGACCCCGAGCACAGATGAAAGGAAGATCGGAAGGAGCGGTCTTATCATCTCGCTCGATGTGTCCGTAAAGAAGCTGACAAGCCCGAGGAAGAATACGTTCCTGCTAAGGCCGATTATCTTGCGCTCCTCCGATATCATTTCACGTTCCGCCATACCCCCCCGATATTCAACAACATTTAAGTGATTTTTAAAATACTCTTTGGCATTTTCTATTGTTTAGAGAATCGCCCAAACTCTTGAAGCAATGAGAAATCGTAAGCAGTCAGCGGTCGGCTATCAGCAAAAGCTGAGAGCTGAATGCCTACGAAAAATTAACAGAAGCTTCCCAAAAATTACTTAAAGGATACTACCCCAGCTCAGCCTTCGGCCCAAGGCCTCGATATCCGAACTGCTATCAGCCTGATAAAACCGTACATATCGAAAAGCTCCAGGGCGAAAGCCGGGAAACCGAGGTAGCCCAAAACCGGCATCTCGAATATCTTCACATCGCCGAGTATGGGCACGGTATATTCCCATTTCGCTCCTGCCCAGAAGTTCCAGAACTCCCACAGGATACCGCATACTAACCCACCGATAAAAAGCGCCCAGAACCTCGAATACTCGCCGCGTTCCCAGTCCCCAAGTATCGACTCTCCTCCCAGGAGATAGTTTATCGGGTCGAGAAGAAATATGAACCCCGTCCATACGAGCACCGCCATGTAGCTGGCGGCCCTCTGGGATGATATGAGAGGGAGCAGAAGGAAGGCAGCACCACAGGCAATAATCGGGAAGAGGAGCGGTTTCCTTACTTTGATCCCTGCCGATGAAACTGAAAGCCCAAGTGCGCTGATGAGGTCAGCCGTCTCGAATATCGCCGGCATTATGGTCGAGAAGGACCAGATATAGCCTGTATATCTTATCCAGAGGTTCTCGGGAAGGTCCACATAGTGCCAGTTTCCTATGAAGAGGTTAAACCATTCGAATATGGCCCAGAGTCCGGCTGAGAGTGGGAGCATTATAAGAAACTCTGCCGTCCTGTCGGATATCAGCGAGTTACCCTTCAGCCTGAATACCAGTGCATCCACAAGGAGTACGTAGCCTGTCCAGCAGAGAGGTGTAACCCATATTTTAAGGGGGTTGAGCTTCAGGAGTATAAAGGCTTCGGCGAGAGCTATAAGGAATATCCCTACATAGCCGTAGAATCTGAAGCGACCTCTCATACCACCTCCCTTCAGTACCATCCATATTCTTCCAAAGCTTCATACATAGCGGCTATGTTTTCCGGCGGGATGCCAGCCTGGATGTTATGCACCTGGGTGAAGACAAATCCCCCGCCCGGAGCGAGGTCCTCTACCCTCCTTCTCACTTCCTCCTTCACCTCATCCGGGGTCCCGAACGGGAGAACCCCCTGTGTATCGCAGCCACCTCCCCAGAATACCAGATCCCTCCCAAACCTCTTCTTCAGATCCGCAGTATCCATATTGGCAGCCGAGACTTGGATGGGATTGAGTATGTCGATCCCTATCTCTATGAAATCCGGTATGAGTTCATAGACAGAACCGCAACTGTGCAGGAGAAGCTTCGCATCGGCCTTGCCCTTCATGAAATCGTACAGCTTTTTCTGGCGGGGCTTGACCATTTTCCTGTACATTTCAGGGGCGATCTGAGTGCCCGTTTCCATACCGAGGTCGTCCCCAACGAGGACAACCTCTGGAGGTGTCTCGATATATTCTATATATTGCCTGAACCTCTCGATATTTACCTCGACGAGCTTATCCATAAGGTAGCAGGCGAACTTCGGATCAGATGCCAGGTCAACCATAAAGTTTCCCCAACCCCTCAGTGCTTGCGACATCTCATAGATGCTCGGGAAGAAACCGCTTTCCAGGACGAAGTAATTGCTCTCCTCCATCAAAGAGTGTATCCCATTTCTGAGTTCCTCGAGCGTATCTTTGCCAATCTCGTACGGCCAGGGATAACTGTCTATTTCATCGAATGAGGTGGCAGACTCGAGCGGGTACCACGTATCATCGAAGTAGAAACCATCTTTGGGCATACGGGCAATCGGTAGACCATCTTCGTTCTTAATCACAAGCGATCCATCATCGAGTCGCTCGGGGGTGAAATCAGCAGAAACTTTGCAGGGTGCACCGTCCGGGAGCTTAGAGTCCCTCCACTCCTTTATCCTGTCCCATTTCCTGGCATATGGAAGGACTGGCACGACATCTCCCCCGATCTTTTCAAGGACGGGCCCCTCGACGGCCGCAAGCTGCTGTTTCCAGTCTATGACCCTTATTTCCCCCTCCGAGATTCCGAGGTAATTCTTGAGCCTGGCATAAGATATGGCCATTATGCCGGTCACTATGGATCCGCCGAGGTCGACAGGGACCCTGTCAGGCTCCCTGTGGTTTATGGCGGCTGAAACCCTCTCCTTTGACGTCGTTCGACTCACCGTCTTGGCCATCTCTGGATCTCCCCTAAAGACATCGTGTCTATCAAATCTCTTCCTTCGACCTATAGAGATCTATTCCTCTGAGGATATTCTCGGTTTTCTTCTGTCCGAACCCTGGCAGTTCCAGAGTCTTTCCCTCATTTATAGCCCTCTCCAGATCATCGAGGTTTTCGACTCCGAGTTCCCTGTTCAAAATCGCAAGGCTCTTGGGGCCGAGACCCGGTATCCTCATTAGGGCTATGAGGCTATCGGGGATGCCCTGTTTCACCTCCTCAAGCTTTGACATCCTACCGGTCTTCAGGTACTCCTCGGTCTTCTTGGCTATCGCCTTTCCTATACCCGGGATCTTCTCAAGTTCCCCGGACTCAGCCACCTTCTCGATATCCTCGGCAAGGTCCGATATGACCCTGGCTGCCCTTCTGTAGGCCCTTATCTTGAACTGGTTTTCACCTCTGAACTCGAGGATATCGGCCATTTTTTCGAATGTGGAAGCGACCTCCCCATTCTTCAAGTCCATCACCTCCGAAGCCAGGCAAAGGATATATAATATCTCCCCTATTGCCGGTCACATGCCTTTAATCCTGAAACCTAAAGATAAGATCCTGATGTCACACTTTCTCCACTTTTACGGGTTCAGGGAGATATACTTTGATGCACTCATCGCATTCGGTCCTGCAATCCCTCTCATAGCAGTTCCTGTGGATCCTGGTCGGATACTGTTTCTGAAAGGCAAGTTTGCATTCGTCCGAGCAGAAGAGATACCTCTCCTGTCGGGCACCGAAAGCAACATATACAGGCTCCATATCCTTTCTGGGAAATTTCTTTATACACCAGTCGCATATCTCCTCTTTCTCCCTTTCCCTCTGTATCCTCTTCTCCTCAATTTCTTCTTCAGACCAGCCGTATTCTATGTAGGCAACCTTATCGCGCAAAACCCTTGTTTTCACAACATCGTCAGTAACACAAAGCACATAGTCGCGTTTGGTATCAAAGGCATCCTGGCATTCTATGACGTCACCGGTCACCAGGTGCACCTTTGTCTGTCCCTTCTTAGGCGAGATATAAGATGACCACCCACAGTGTGAGCAGACGCTTGTGAAGAGAAATTGGACTATCTCCCAACCACATTCCGGGCAGCGCCCTTCCTCGAGGAACTTCAGATACCTTAAAGATTCCGCCTCAACTTCCTTCATCTCGTCGCCAACCTGGGAGATAATTCTCTTAACAGAGCGTTTCCCCTCCTTGGCCGAGATCCGTGATATGGTTTCCTCGACTTTGGCCTCCTGATCCTCGACAACTATGGATTTCTCTTTCTGGGAGTCGTCCTCCTCCTCCTTTTTCTTTCTCAAAGATTTCAACATGGGAAAAACCTCCTTAGATTTCACAATCTCTCCATCACAACACAAGTTCTATAAAGCTCCTTGTCTCAAGGATTTAAGTCGAAAATTATAACGGAAACGCCATCATATGTCAAGTCTGCTGCATCCTCGAGCGCCTTAATATAATCGCAAGGCTTACCGCACTGAAAACCACAATCCCGGCACTCAGAAACTGGGCCGCGGAGAGACCCAGGGCAACCTTTTCAGTTGCTCTTACGAACTCCACCAGGAACCTCTCCACCCCTGCCAATATCAGATATATGTAGAACAGGGACGAGCTCGGAAACGGTCTTTTTCTGATCGACCAGATGACGGCAAATATGATAAACGAGGCGCCTGATTCGTATAGCTGTGTAGGATGGATTGCGTTTCCAGATTCGCAGATCGGATTGTCCGGGAAATGCATCCCCCAGGGAAGGGATGTTGCTCTCCCATAGCAACACCCGCTTAAGAAGCATCCTATTCTGGTTATTGAATAGCCAAGGGCGATCGCGGGGGCGGCCGAATCGATAACTATCCCAAGCTTCAGCTTCTTCCTTCTCGCTATGAGAATTACGGATATGACTCCTAACCCGAGTCCCCCGTACCAGACAAGTCCTCCCCCCGAAAAAATCATCTCCATGGGATACCTTACAAATGTATCCCACTGCTCGAAAAGGTAATAAATCTTTGCACCTACTATTCCCCCTAAGATCGCTGCCATAACCAGGGGATCTGCATTTTGGGGGTCCTCACCTCTCCTTTTAAATTCGGCTCTTGTGATAAATATAACTGCCAGGAAAGCCAGAGCCAACATGAACCCATAACCCTGAATAGCAAAACGTCCGATTCTGAGAAGTTCAGGATGCATTTTCCCTCCCGAAATTTTTGATGGATTTTCCCCATTTCAAGATTTAATATAACAATTAAAGGTGGAGTAAACAACTGAAACGTTATCGGGATGTGAGAGGTCGGATCGAAACAAGAATCCCGAGATCATTTTGTGCTTTTCTATCCTATCGAACCCGTTTATATTAACCTGCAAAATGGAGGGCGGTGGCGCCGGGAAAAGAAAGAGGAGGCAATATGCTTAAAGGGATGGACTATCACATACACACCGAGTATCTGGGATGTGCGGACAAAACTATGAAGATAGAGTCGATCTACCGAAGGTGTGAGGAACTCGGGATAGATTCCATAGGCATAACCGACCATCTTAACAGAAGGGAGAGCATCCCTCAGCACCTTAAGATAAGATCGGATATCGAAAGGATGTCGACTCGACTTGAGGTATTCTTCGGTGTCGAGATCAACCTTCTTAATGTGGATGGGGAGATACCCTATGATGAGAAGGTACGTGATGACATCCGATTTCAGTTTGCCATAGGGGGGATACATTCCTGTTACGTCGATAACTATGACATAGATGAGATAGTGAAGATCGAGCATCACCACCACTGTCGATTCGCCTCGGATCCCCTAATAGACGTGCTTGTTCACCCCTGGTGGTTTTCAAAAAACGAGTTTCGCAGGAAGGGCTTTCCCTGGTTCGATGACCTTTCCGTGGTGCCGGAGGAGTACCACATCGAGCTTGCCGAGGTGGCAAAGGAACATGGTACTGCTATAGAGATAAATGCATGTGCTATGTTCTGTACGCGGAATTACAGCGAAAGGTTTAAAGAGCAGTATAAGGAATACATATCTTTACTGAAGGACCAGGGGGTTATGTTCTCGATAAGCTCCGATGCTCATAATATAAATCACCTTGGGACAACGAGGATAGTAGAGGGTATAATGGAGGAAATAGGTGTTTCCGACAGCCAGATCTGGAACCCGAAGATGGGAAAAACCTGGAAAGCCAGGATGTGCCGAACAGAGCTGTAAACCTATAAAGAGCTGTTTCAAAATTTAGGGGCCTGCCCTGGAAATCTCCGATTTCCAATCCAGATCAGGGCGGGGGCTAACCAGAAATCAGATGCTGTCAAGCTCGGACAGAACTTCATAAATCACTTCGTTAAGTTCTCTTATCCCGAAAGGTTTCGTTATGTAACGTTTGTTTCCTCTTTTAAGGAATTTTCGGGTTTCCATCCCAAAGGTGTCGCCCGTTGTAAAAATGATCTTGGGTGCGATCTCTGAATCAACAGAGAGCATTTTATCGTAGAGTTCCTCCCCGTTCATACCTGGCATCCTAATATCGGTCAGTATAAGGGAGTAATTCTCTCCTCCTATTTTCTCCAGCGCCTCAGTCCCATTGCTGGCCGTATCGACTTCGTACCCCTCGATATAGAGGACCTCCGAAATTAGATCTAACACAATTTCCTCATCGTCTATGACGAGAATTCTTCCCAAATCTCTATGTTTCCTCTCTTTGATCATATCCCCCCCAAGCTATGTAACTCTGCTTACAGGTAGTTTCAGAAGAGACCCTCTTGTCCCATTATATTTCAGAATCCGTTTTTTCCTGAGACACCTCATATTTCTCCGGAAAACGGTTCTATAGCCTGGCCTTTCCCCCTCGACCCGGACTGGGTGCAATACTCAGGTGAAAACATATGTTGCGAAGGCCCTGCTCATGAGATCCTTCCTCCCGGAACTCCACCTGCGCATCAGATCTTCCCTACCCACAGGTGTCGATCTCGTCCCGGCAGCAGACTCCACAGCAGCTTCCACCTCAGAAACACCAAAGGGCTTTATTATGTAATCCAACGCACCAAGGCTTATGCTCCTCATCGCATCATCGAGATC